>JAHIMF010000001.1 GCA_018896645.1 Patescibacteria group bacterium
CTCGCGGGCAAAAAATTTCCTCCCCTAAAACCCCTCCATTTTTTGCCCACTCGCTTTTAAAATTTAAAATCACGAAAAATTACTTCGTTTTTAAGATTGACAGAATCAAAAATTTATTCTATGATAAAATATAATCCCAAATCGTAACCGGGATTGAAAATGCACCTTAACAACTAAAAAGGAGGTAAGAAAAATGGACGTGATATGGAATTTAACGAAAGCGTGTCCTTGGGACTGTGCGATTTGTTGTGTTTCTGGGTCTCATGTTTGTAATACAACTGAATACTTTGTGTACTCAGAAGCAAAACAGAAAGGAGAGGAACTTACTCTGGCTGAAAAATTGGCAGTGCTAAAAATTTTGACTGACAGAGATTTCGAGATTGATTTTTCCGGTGGTGACCCCTTGTATTACGATGAAGATTTCCAAGTAGTAGAACAAGCTACTCGTTGGTTGCCGTCTAGAAAAATTGGTGTTAGTATGACAGGTAGTAAAATTACTGATGCTAAACTTGAGGTTCTAAAGAAAGTTAGCTTAGTAGAGTTTACGTTGGATAACCTACCGGATGTAGAAAATCCTTTGCGTCCCCGTGGATACAATCTTGCGTCAATGATTGCAATGAAAAAGTGTGTTGCTGTAGGAATAAAAACAAAAGCAGTTACCGTTCTTTATCATACTACAATGACCGAGAAAAACCTTGAAAGTGTATACCGCTGGCTGTGCGAAAACGGTATTTCGGAATGGGAATTGTTAAGATTTTATCCTGTGGGAAGAGCCACTAAACTTGCAGAACTTACTCCCTCTAATCCAGAATATCTAAAGACAATGAAGTTTTTGCGAGGATTACACGGCTTTACAAAAATTTTCTTTCAGCATTCACTTAGAATACTGGAAGGAACTATAAAGTGTCCCGCAGTAGTAGATTCAATTGGTATTCTGCCTGATGGTACAGTAACAGCTTGTGCTTGGGCTATTGATGGCAATTGTCGTCCTTTCCAAGGATTTTGCCTTGGTAAACTGCCGGAAGATAATTTAGATGAAATTCTGGAAAGAGCAGTAAAAATTCCAGACTATTCTGAAAGAACAAAATTTTGCCGGACGATTGCTCACATTCAGAAAAACAACAAAAGGGAGGTAAAGTAATATGAAAACTAACACCATACAATGCAAAACCCTTCTGACTAAGAGTAGATTGCCGGAAGTAGATTACTGTATTAATCCTTATGTTGGTTGTCTGCATGGTTGTGTCTATTGTTATGCCCGTTTCATGAGAAGGTTTACTGGTCATGACGAACCATGGGGACATTTTCTTGATGTTAAAATAAATGCTCCTGAAGTTTTAGCAAGAGAGTTAGCCAGAAAACCAAAAAAAGGCATGGTGCTTTTGGGAAGTGTCACTGACGCCTATCAACCAGTTGAGCAAACGTATCGTGTTACTAGAGCAATTCTGGAAATTTTACTTCAACACGATTTTCCGGTTTCTGTTTTAACGAAGTCCAGTCTTGTAGTACGAGATTTAGACTTGTTCAAACAGTTCAGTCAATGTGAAGTAGGTTTAACGATCACAACAACAGACCAAGGAATCGCTCGTAACTTCGAGCCTCGTTCTTCTGCGCCTCAACAAAGGATAGAGGCACTAGATACTCTTCACCGAAGCGGTATTACTACCTATGCCTTTATTGGACCAATTCTGCCCAAGTTGACTAACCTTGAAGCCATTTTTACAGCTATTCAAGGCAAAGTTGGTTTCGTAATGGCAGAAAGTTTGAATATGAAGTGTGGAAATTGGGAGAATATCCAAAATCTTCTAGAAAGCAAATACCCCCATTTGTTATCTCTTTATCAATCTAGATTTTCCCGGACATATTGGGAGCAGATTGAAAGAGAGTTAAGAACACTGAGCGAAAAATTCAAGATACCGCTAAAGGGATTCTACCAACATTGAGATATAAGGAGGAAAGAGTACATTTATGCCGCTGACTTTTTAGAGAGTTAGCGGCTTTTTTCTTTACAATATTGCTAATATTTTGTATTCTTAAAATAGAATTAACCATATTATTATGGATATAAAACAATTAAGTAAATTTTTAGTGAAAGCGAAAATTAGCACTTATGCTTCAAGCGGCGAAGGTGGAGAAAAACTTCTTCCAGATGGAAGTAAAGAATTTGAGTTTAGAGAAGAAGAACTCAAATACCGAGATAGATATTTCGGTTTTAATCCCTTTGTGGGCCAGGAAGTTATTTTTCAAAACGGAAAAATTGTTTGGGGAATGAATTATTACGGTAAAGTAGTTTCTAAAATTATTCCTCCAAAGCAAGCTTATCGATTTCTTCAAGAGGCTTTAAAAAAATTCCCGAGGATAAACCATTTAGATGTCCTCGGAGATTCAAAAAAGATAATTTTCAATATTTTAACAAAGTGAAGGGAGTTATAGGAAAATTTGAGGGAGAAGAAAAAATTTTTTACAAAGGAAAACTGGTATATGGACTAATTTATCACGGTGGAATTGTAATGAAAAAGTAATCTTTTTTTCGTGATTTTAAATTTTAAAAGCGAGTGGGCAAAAAATGGAGGGGTTTTAGGGGAGGAAATTTTTTGCCCGCGAGCCGAAGGGTTTTCCTGCCCGCCGCCGAAAGCGGCGGGCAATTAAAAGTCAGTGTCGGGATTTTCTTGAAAATAGGTTCGGATTTTGATTAAAACAGACCGCAGAATTGTACACGACGAGTTTTCCGCCTCGCCCTCGCTTTCAACGCCGACGGAATTTGTGCCAGCGTTAGCTGGCGCGCCGCGTTAAATTGTAATATAAAATCATGAAGAAGGACCCTCTTCATCTGGCGCTTCTAATACTAACTTTTCAGCTTCTGCGACTGGTAGATTTTGCACTTTGTTCAATTTTCTTTCAATGGTTCTGGTTTTAGTAACTGCCCCTTCGATAGTATTGCTTGCTTCTTGTATTTTCTTGTGAGTTTTTTCCAACAAATCACCAAATTTCCCAAATTCAGTTTTTACAGCACCAAGCAATGTCCAAACTTCACTCGATCGTTTTTGTATAGTAAGCGTTCGAAACCCCATTTGAAGACTGTTTAGAATTACTTGCGTAGTTGTTGGTCCAGCAATGATAACTCGATATTCTCGCCGGATTAGTTCAAATAATCCTGGCTTTCTCAAAATTTCTGCATATAAACTTTCGATTGGTACAAACAAAATTCCAAAATCAGTTGTGTATGGTGGGTCAAGATATTTATCTCGTATATCTTTAGCTTCAGATTTAACCCGCATTTCAAGAGATTTACTCAACTCTTCGATTAAAAGTAGATTGCCCTGCCCTTGAGCCTCAACTAAGCGCTGATAATCCTCTAGCGGAAATTTTGCGTCAATTGGCAACCAAACTTGTTTTACATCGTCATCGTTTCCAGGCAACTTGACCGCAAATTCTACGTTATCTCTACTAGACTTCTTTGTTTTAACATTCTTTTCATATTGTTCTGGAGTAAGAATTTCTTCTATGAGATTTCCTAACTGTGCCTCACCCCATGTACCCCTAGACTTAACATTACTAAGCATTTTTTTTAGATCACCTACACCCAAGGCAAGCGTCTGCATTTCACCAAGCCCTTTATGCACCGCCTCAAGGCGATCACTGACAACCTTAAATGATTCTCCAAACCTCTTTTCTAATGTAGCGTGCAATTTTTCATCAACAGTTACACGTATTGCCTCTAATTTTTCACTATTATCTTTCTGCAAAGATTCTAATTTTTTCTCCACTGCTTCTCTGACCTTTTCCATTTTGGCATCATTCTTGTCAATCAATTCTGTAAGTTTTATCGAAAATCCTTCAAAATTTTTATTTTGGACATTAGCAAGTTCGGACATTCTTTTATCAAGCGAGTCCCCAAACCCCTTAAACAAACTAACTAACTCTTCCCGCAACCTCTTTTCTGAATCAGCGATTTCCTTCCTGTTCAAAGACATTTCGTCTTTTAATCCTCTTTCATTTTTTTCAAAAAGCCCCTCAATTGTCTTAATTATTTGATCAATATTATCTGACTGCTTATTTTTAAAAAGTAAAAAAACTATTAAAGCAATTCCGAGAGTATTTATTATCAGCAAAATTATTGTAGTCATAAAAAATATTAAATAATTGGTTTAATTCCAAGTTCTTCTAATTTCTTCCACAAACTATCAAGCGCCTTTTCTTTGTGGCAGTAGAAAGCGCTTCCTGCAACCCTCCAAAAAACCCAACCAGCTCTTTCTAGCTGTCGTTGTCTGTTCCAATCTGCTTCAAAATTCTCAAGAGTATGATATTGATCACCATCGCACTCTATTGCTAGTCGGGCATTTTCCCCTTGCACCACTAAATCTATTCTTCGTCCGATTACGGGATACTCCGGAAGAACTTGATAACCTTTATTAATTAAAAGATTTCCAACATCAAAGGAAAATTGTGATGCCCTACCCAAGTCAAACTCTCGTTTTAATGCTTCTCTGCCCGCCTTAAGTTCTTCTGTCTTTGGATCATAAAACCAATTGAGTAATCTAAATCTCCAATCATCTTGATTTCTAAATTCTTGGAGCGGGATCGAGTGATAGAGAAATACTTGATCACGGGCACGGGTAGCCGCAACATTAAATCTTTGCTTCGTTCCTTTGTCCACCAACGCCCTTACTGTATCGTTTAGATCATCAGAATCAAGCGCTTTTACCATTGAAAGAAACATCACATCTCTTTCGTCGCCCTGGAATGCGTAAGCGTCACCGCAAGTGATATTTCTTTCCTCAATAACTCTCTCGCCAATCTGTGGGTGTCTGAGAATTAAATCTTTAATATATTTCGCTTGGTCTTCAGCAAGAAGTGAAATAATTCCAAAAGTACAAAGACTACCATTGGGACGCTTTTGATAATTCGGGTCATTCAAACATTCGACTAATTTTTCGACGATGGCTTTTGCTTCCGGTTCGTTAACCTTATTGTTTGTGTTTTGATAACCGTTCTCTATAAAAACAGGCACAAGAGCCGGCTTAAGCAATCCTTTCGGGTGCGGGTGTCGTAACGGCTTAAGTTTCGCATCATAAATATAGTGATTGCTAAAGGCAATGATTTCCGGTACGCACCTAAAATGTTCATTCAACTGAATCATATTCGGTATCCGTGTTTCTGCAAGATCAAAAAAACTTGAATTGATTAGAAAAGTGTTTCCATGTGGGATATCAAACAAAAATCTTGACGTTAATTCAAAGTGTTTTTCCATGTCTTGAAATATACCCGCTGGACTTATTTGATCAGGATCACCAACTACAAGTAATTTTTTACCAAGATAGCCAATTGTTAGTCCGCGAATATCACACTGGCTCGCTTCATCAAAAATTACTACATCAAACATACCTGCTTTAGGTTCAGAAAACATTTGTGCCGCTCGATGCAGGGGCAATATCCAAACGGGAACAGCATTCTTTGCTTGCTTCAGAGCTTCTTGTGCATCGTGTAAATATCTATGGGCATGTTTGCCCTTGCCGCGACCATATTTTTTTATTGCTTGCGACCACGCCATAAGTGCATCGCGTTGTGGTTTTGACACTTTGTCTATTTGCCTCTGCCAAGCAAGAACCGTCACGAGATCAGAATTAAGCTCATGCTCTCGCTTAGTCAGTCTTTCTAGTTGGCTCTGTAGAGAATCAATATCCACATGGTCATGAATGTTGTTCAGCCACGACTCTAGTTGTGCAATTTTCCACGCAAGACTCAAATTTTCAGGACATTTAAATTTTTGTTTTTGATCAGCAAACCCGGTAATGTCTTGATATAAATTAGGACTATATTTTTTGATTTTTTCGGCAATTTCGTTAAGACGGACTGCATTTGATTTTTTATCAATCAAAAGAATAAGCTCATCTAAAGCATTTTTCCAGCCAGTGGTGTTTCGTTTCTTTATCGCCTCAATTAATTTATCTGTAATTTCGTGCCTATTATCAAAGTTAATATTCTCAAGGACATCTATCCATTCGGAAAAAGAATTTTCAAGATTTGCAATCTCAAATTTTGCTACATGAGATGCAATAAGTTCTATCGCTATTTCAATGTCAGATTTTTTCGTAAATAATAAGTTTGCAAGCTGTTTAACTTTCTTGAAAGAATCATCTATCGCTGAAAAATCTTCATGATAATTTGTCAGTCTTCGCAAATTTACAATTAACACTTCGAACTGAATAAGATCAAGATGATCCTTTTGCAATTCGGGAGCTGTTTTTAATGTTAAAAAACTTTGATCTAAAAGTATTTTTATTTCTTTCTCCGCTATTTGAGCAAGTACAACCTCACGTAAGATTTCAGCTCTTTCAGAATTATCAGGCGAGAGCCCATCAACTGTATAGCTCTCTAGGATTCTTTTGGCATTTGAAGATAAAAGAAGTTTGCCAAATGTACCCAGTTTTGTTTTGTTCAAGACTTTTGCTTTTAGTGTGTCGGTCGCTTCCAAGAAGTCATTTAGTGACAGAGATGTATTCCCAGAAATATCATGACCGATTATTTTATTTTTACTTTTACCAATTATTTGTATTTTCTCTAAAATCTTAGAGAGTACAGCATTCCATTTTTCACGTTCGTTTTGGCTTATGGTACAAGTTTCAAAAATCTCTTGTTCATAATCTTTATTGATTGAAGTGAGTATCTTTCTTGCATTTGATAGCATTTCCCAAAGCTTGGAGAGAGCCTCCTGATTGAGATTTGTTTCTGAATTTCCAAAAACCTTATTTGAAACTTTTGCTTTTTTGTTAAGTTCTCGAGAAGAGGCAAATGCACTAAAAATGACATCCTCGTTTGGCAGTGATGAGATAGCTGGCAATCCAAATTTGAATAAGTTTCTATCTTCCAACCTCAAATCTAAAAGCAACTGGTATGATTCTTGCAAGTTTTCCTCCGAGAAATTAAGTTGAGTATCGAAATGAATTTTGTCTGTAAACCAAGCTAGATCTGAATGCTCAGCATGTTCTCTGATAAGTTTTGCCGCTTCAATAGGTTTTATTTCTTTCCCGTCAATTTCAATTTTTTCGTTTGAGTCCGTAAGAATGTATTTGCGAATTTGATTTGCAAGAGAAGCTTTTTCTTCTCTCACGCGAGCAAGTTCTTTTCTAACAGTCTCTGCATGTGACTCACTAAATTTTGTATGTCTCTCCCCGAGATTTGAGCTTATTTCACTTATTGATTGTTGAAGAACATCATCGCGCTTGGCTGTCTGATGTAATTGGGACACCGCAAGACTACGAATATTTTCAGGCAATTTATCCCGTAAAACTTCCAGCGCCTTACTTGTTTGTGAGGTAACAAGAACACTCTTGCCTTGTGCCAAGAAGCGAGAAATAAGGTTTGCAATGGTATGGCTTTTCCCAGTTCCGGGTGGTCCCTTTACGACAACCCCATAATTAGCATCTAAGCGTTCGGCAATTCTTTTTTGTTCATCATTCCAAGGTAAGGGAAAAAATAACTCTGATTCTTTTATGGAGACATCCTTAAAATTTTCTTCACTACCTAATTCTGTCTCTCGATTTTCTTCCTCATACTCTCCAACTAGATCGGTGATAAATTCAGTCGGCTCGACGCTATTCTGTTCAATGTCGCGTCTGATAATTCCTGCGTATTTTGACCAAAGATCATTATTCCTTTTTCGTGCAAAGATAACAGGCGAATTCCAAATACCTGGAGTTTTTGTAATCTCGGGAGCAGAAGTAAAATCATTCTCAAAGCGATCTTCACTTTCCGTTGATATGTAGTTGATCAGAGTTTGTGATTGTGTTTTGAGGGTTTCGAGATGCCAAAAATCAAAAGGGCTTGCGTTAATCTTGTCGGACCAAGTAATTAAATCCATCTCCGCCGGATTGTCTGTTTCATAGAGAGAAGAAATTTCAACAAAACCTCGAAACATTGGATCCGGACTAATTTCAATAGTTCTTTTTGAAGCATCAAAGTCAAGTGTTAGGGGGGTTAGAAATATTGGTGCATAAATAGAACCAACTGCTTGATGTTTCCAGGTCAAAAGCCCGTGTCCTAAAAGTAACTCGTAACTATCGCCTTCGTTTTTAAGCAAAAGGCGAAGCGCAAAAAGTTGATCGTAGAGAAGATTTGCCTTGTATATCTTACTGACTTTATCCGCCCAAGGCTTCCATTCGCTTTCCGTGTATCCTGAAAGTAATTTTTCAAGTTCTGGATGTTCAATCCATCTGTCTTCAACATATTTAACCTCAATTGCTTCGGGTAATTTGTCCGGTGATAAAACCACCCAATCTGAAATATATTCAGGCACTACATCTCCTTGCTCAAATTCTTTACGGAATTTTTTGAAATCACTGACGCGAGTATTATTATCATCAAACTGCACCTTGCGATCAATCTTTTCTTTTGCTGTTGGAATATTTACTGGATTTACTTCGTTGATCCATTCAATAAGTTCGTTTGGTAAATTGGGAGCAGGTTTAATACTCTTCTTTTCAACTTTAAGCCATGCGCCAATTTGTAGGTTATCAGCTACTTTTTCCGTATCAAAAGGTCTAATGTAAAGATTCTCGACATCACGCGGATAATCCGCTAACCACCACGGAGAAGGAGCGGTTGTTGTGGTACGAAAATCTCTAACAACAGAATCATCAAGTGCAAGGGCTTTTTCTAAGTATATAAAAAGTCTAACGATTTTATTTTTTGCTTCGTCGGAAATAGCCCGCACTCGGCTTTTTGTAGAAGTCTGTAAAGACGGCTCGCTTTCTTCAGTTGGTTCAGTTTCAAAAGAAACAACAGAATCTTTTTCTATGATTTCATCTTCAGTTGTTGTTTCTTGTTTTTTCATAGATTCTTTCTTGCACTCGTAGCAAATTGTTCCACTTTTGACTTTATGTTTTTTGCAAACAGTGCAGTAAGATTTGGTTGCCCAATATGTTTTAGCATCAAATTTTTTTTGATAATTCATAAAATTATTTGATTAAATCCTCAATTGAAACGCCAAGTGCTTTGGCTAATTTCGCCATAATAAGCACGGACGGTTTTTTAATAACATTACTCTCAATCTTTGTTAGGGTTGTATATTTAACATCGGACTTTTTGGCAAAATCTTCTTGTGATAAGCCCTGTTTATTCCGATACTTCTTTATATTTCCCCCGATGTTTATTTCTATTGCCATATTATCACTAATTTGATAGTATTAAAGTGTTATGCTATCCTTTCAATATAATACTATCAAATTTTATGAATTTAGTCCAATTAAAAATGAGGGAAACCCGCTTTTGGCCAGCCCCGCAGTAGCGGGGCAAGATAAAAAATTCCAATTTGCGCTTAAAATCGGCTGGCGAGCCCTCGCAGAGGGCGAGTCAACAAAGACATTTCC
>JAHIMF010000002.1 GCA_018896645.1 Patescibacteria group bacterium
AACCATAATAGATGATGAAAATCCAATTTTTATCCTGATTTTATTCAAAAACATCCAAAAACCACCCTGATGTCCATCAGGGTGGTTTTTGCGTATTTTATTGTGTATTGTGTATTTTAGTCGCCTGTGGATAAACTATGGAGGTTCAACCTCCATAGTTTATCCACAGGGCAGTTGGTTATTATCGTGGATGCTGGTTGTGGATAAGTCGGCTTGACAGGTTTAACTTTTTGCTATAAGGTATAAGCAGAAAGTTAAACTTTTTGCTACTATGTTAAATAAACTATTGCCAAGGGTTATTTTGCCGAAAATTGTTAAAGATTTAAATACTTCTCTTGTTTTAATAATTATTGGTTCACGGAGAACCGGGAAAACCTCTTTATTGTATTTGATTAGGGATTTGTTAATTCAGGAAAAAGGAATCCAGCCAGAAAATATTCTTTACTATGACTTAGAAAACGAAATTATCAGGCAGGATTTTCAAGTTCAAGATTTTGATTTAATCGCTAAAAATTTATTAGTTAAAGTGAACACCAAAAAGAGGCTATTTGTTTTACTTGATGAAATTCAATATTTAGACAATCCCGCAGGGCTTCTCAAATATATTAGCGACCATTACAAACAATTAAAATTTATTGTTTCCGGCTCCTCGTCCTTAAAAATTAAAGAAAAATTTAGCGATTCAATGGTCGGAAGGAAAAAAGTTTTTCAGCTTCATCCTTTAAGTTTTAAGGAATTTTTAGAATTTAAGCAAAAGCAAAAATATCTTAAATTATTGCCAAAGATTGATTTGATTCATTTGAATGTTAAAAAATTTGAATTATTGCCCAGTTGCGAGAAAGAGATTCAAAGATTGTTTTTAGAATTTTTAATTTATGGCGGTTATCCTGAGGTTGTTTTAGCCAGCGATAAGCAAGAAAAAAAAGAAATATTATCAGAGATTTATACCTCTTATTTGCAAAAAGATATTAATTATTTATTTGACATTGATAATGTTGAAAAATTTAATAAATTAGCGCAATTATTTGCCAGCCAGATTGGCGGCTTGGTAAATTTTTCTGAATTGGCTAATACTTTGGGTAGCGCCCGAGCCACAATTGACAGGTATTCTTTTTTGCAAGAAAACACTTTTTTGTTAGAATTTTTAAGACCTTTTTCTTCCAATATTAGAAAGGAATTAACAAAAATGCCGAAAGTTTTTTTTGAAGATACGGGTCTACGCAACGCAATAATCAATAATTTTAGTTTTGAAGAATTAAGGACAGATATAGGGGCATTAGTAGAAAATTTTGTTTATTCTGAAATCAGAAAGAATTACAACTTGCCATTATATTTTTGGCGAACGAAAAGTAAATCCGAAATAGATTTTGTTCTAAAGCTCCCAGAAGAATTATTGCCAATCGAAGTTAAATACCAAGACCTCAAAATGCCTAAAATCCCTTTGGGACTCAAAAGTTTTATTGAAGAATATCAACCTCCAAAGATATTAATAATTACTAAAGACCTTTTTGCTAAAAAGAAGTTTAGTAAAAATACCTTGGTGTATTGGTTGCCAATTTACACAATTTTTGGGTAAAGAAGATAAAAGAATTAAAAAGATAAATTGGTTTGACAAATACTAAATTATATTTTAATATTATAGCAATAAGTGCTAAAATAAGAAACTAAATTAATTATTAAATCGGAGGAGAAGGAGACTTTATTATGACAATCAAAACAATTTTCAAACTAAGAAAGGTCATTTTGGGGGTAGTTCTGCTTTTAGTGCTGATTATTTTAATCGGCGGCGGTTATTTTTATCTCAAAAACAAAGATAAAACTGTAATTGTGAACCTTTACGGCACCAGCACTGATGTTAATACCAGGCAAGTTGAAAATATGCTTTTAATTCTTAAAGAGAGATTTGGCAGCCGGATGAGTCTTGATATTCATTTAATCACTGACAGAGATGAAGAGGGTAATTTTGTTAGTTTTAACGAGCTCAATAACCAGGAAGAAATCGCTCTTTTTGACATCGAAGAAAATAAGAGACAGATAGTTTTACAAAAATATTATCCAGAAAATTTTTACAGATACCTTGAAAGTCGCAATACTGATATTTTAACTGTTGATTGGCAGTCACCGGCTTTTTATGCCGGGCTTAAAGATTTAGAAGAGATTGATAAGCTGGTGGAAAATGAAGGCAGTGATTTATTGAATCAGGAAGTAGATGATTTTAAAGCTTGGCGGGAAAGTCTGTCTGCTCCGCCAAGCACTATCCCCAACCTATTGATTGACGGCGAGCTTTATACGGGAACGGTTAACATGCTTTCTTTAGGCGCCGCTATTGCCAAACCTCTCTTGCGTCAGGGACGAGATTTTTTACCCAAAAGTCCTTACCGAAGTTTATTTTCCGGCGCCGTGTTAGTGAGCTCACCCTTTGCCCACAAAGTAGCCGGCATTACTGAATGTTACAATAATTTTCATTGTGATGATAAGCCGGATCAAGAAGGCTTTTGCGTAGATATAGGCACGAACAAAACCCGCTGCTATTACGCCGAACCTGCTAAGGTGGATTTAACGGTTTTGGCGCCAGATGGCTATGACCGAGATGATGATGTTTTGCTTTGGAGCATTAAGCAAAATATTAAAGGGGCGGTGGGTAATATTAATGTTGTGGACGCGGCCAGTTCCGAGGGAAGGGATTTACTGGCACAATTCAATTTGACTGGTGCTCCGGCCTACATTTTCGCCCGTAATCTAGAAGCCACTAAGTATTTTAATTTGTTGCGAGCTCGGAATAATTTTATAGAAATTGGTGATTTTTACTTGCTGAATGTTCAGCCCCCAGCTCAAGTATTAAACGAACCCCAAGAAGAGGCGCAAGGAGCCCCAGAAGAAGGAGTCGAAGCCTTAGAAACACCAAGTGAAGGGGAAGTTCAGAATGAAAGTCCAGAGAGTGGGGCTGAAACCGAGGAAGAAGAGGAGGCCGGGGAGGGTGAGGAGATAGAATAAAAAGAAAGTTTTATGGTAACCAATAGTAACTTGCTTGGCTTGCTGCCGCCTGTTTTGTGATATTGGTTGATATTTATAGATATTGGGTGAGATATTAATTGATTTACATAATTTAAAAAAAGCTTCCCCATGCATCAACTCAGTCACTCAAAATTTATTATAATTTTCAAAACCGCGCTTTTAGTGTTGGTTTTTTAATAAATTAATTTTAAAAAGTATGACTCAAGATCTAAGAGTTTTTAAAAAGACAACCAGCATTTTATCCCTCGCCATTGTTGTTTTACTGGCTTCTTTAATCGGCGCTTTTTTTATTCGCCAGGCCTATGGTTTTTTGGAGTCCACTACTGTTCCAACCACTGCTGGCAATCAAAGTAGCGCCGCGGCAGACCAAGCTTTGTTACAACAGATAGATACGAAGTTGGATGGTTTGGCAAGCGGAGGTAGTCCGGGTGAGTGGACATGTGTAGTGCGAGAAGAGGCTCAAGATGTTGACTATGGTCTTTTGACGGCTTATGCTCGTTGTTTATCAAACGAAAAAGTAATATCTGGTGGATGCGACAAGCATGGTGGCGGGCCTAGCTTGCATGCCTCGCGTCCTCTTAATCAAGGGTGGTTCTGTAAGACATGGCATGATGTTCCACATGGTCTGACTGCCTATGCGAATTGCTGTAAGTAAACAATAGCCCCATGCCGACTTTATACCGGCAAAGCCCTGTCCGTTTGCATCTGGCGGTTGGAGTCAAAACGCGGGATTGGGGATAAATCTGGTAGAAAATTATCCGATAATATTAGATTATCAATGGAACATTATCTAATACTATTATGTTTAACAGAACAATTTTAGCTAAAATTGCGCCATTTTTAGAAAAAGACCAGATAATAATGATCACTGGAGCAAGGCAAGTTGGCAAAACAACCCTGCTTTTGTTGTTAAAAAGATATTTAGAAAATATAGTTTTTTTAAAGTTCTTAAACCGTTATAAAATAGATGATATTAATTTTTGGCGAACCCAAAATAAAAATGAAGTGGATTTTATCGTAAATCGCGAGCAGGCCTTTGAGGTTAAATTTAATTCAAAACATTTTCAGAAATCAAAATACCTTAAATTTATACAAGAATATCCCAGCATCAAACTTCAGTTAATTTCCTATGATAATATTATCAACAAATTAAAATTAGGAGAGCTTACATAATGGTTATCAATAAAAAATCAGAAAATCATTACGGATTTATTTTTTTCAAAATTGCGTTTTTTGTAATAGTTTCAATTATCGCTTTAGTTTTTGTCGGCAATCAAGCTCATGCCGCTGGCAATACCACGGGTTATGCCTGGGGAGAAAATGCTGGTTGGATAAAATTTAATCCAACCAATGGCGGAGTAACCGTGCCAGTTGGCGCTGGTTCAGTCACTGGATATGCCTGGGGAGAAAATATTGGTTGGCTTAAGATGGACCCAGTGAACGGGGGGGCCTCAAAAGACGCTAGTGGCAATTTAACCGGTTATATCTGGGCTGAAAACGGAGGTTGGATTAGTTTTAATCCTGCTAACGGAGGTGTTACAATCAATGGTGATGGTAACTGGCTTGGCTATGCCTGGGGTGAGAATATCGGCTGGATTAAGTTTAATCCACTTAATGGTGGTGTTTATAGTGATTTATCCACTTTATGCACTACTCACAACCTCTCTGGCTGGGCTTGGTCTTCTAACGCCGGTTGGGTGTCACTTTCCTGCTGGAACACTGGCGAGGGCCAAGCAGGACCAGATTATGGCTTAGATATTGATCATAATAATCATAAAATTTATGGCTGGGCTTGGTCTTCTAACTTTGGCTGGATTTGTTTTGGTTCAACTTGCAGTGAGTATGGGACGCCGCCAAGCGGGGTTTTAGAAGTTAATTATGATTTTAATACGGGCGAAGTTAGCGGCTGGGGCAAAGTAATAGCTTTAGGTGATGACGGCTGGTTGAAGATGAGAAAAGAGACGGGTGATGCAGGCGCGGATTATGGCGTGACCCTGCACAAGGATTTAACTTTAACTGGCTGGGCCTGGAATGGCAATGATAGCCCTGGTTTGGGTATTGGCTGGCTAAAATTTAGTGCCCAAGTTAGCGGCGCGCCAGAATGTAATGATGGGATTGATAATGACGCTGATGGAGAATGTGATTTTAATGGTTGTGACGGCCTGTTGCCGGACAGATGTTGTTTTAGTCCAAATGACCCCTCGGAATTCTGCTTAGGCCGGGGTCCTTGGGTGGAGACCCTTTATCGGGATATCTATTCCAAGGGTGAAATATCCAGTTTATTTGTGCCCCAGCTTCAACAAGGATTTAATGCCAGTTTTATGATTTTAGCTGACGGCAGTATCAGAAATTGGTCAAGCAAGGGCTGGGTGGAACAGACAGGCACTTTAGGTTCTGATTGGCTCAAAGGAAATTTGCCAATTAACCAACAGACAGGTTTTCCGAGCGAGTCAGATGGGGTGTATTATAGTAATGTGGGGCAAATTGATTATATTGGTTTGATTACTAATATTGGCGGTAGTAAAAATAAGTACGGCAACGGGATTAAAACAGATAATCTAAGTCCGTTAAAAAATGGTCCTCTTAACAACTATGTTTATCATATAACTAGTGATTTAAGCTTTCCTCCGGATAATAATGAATTAGCCTTTGATAATGATTCTGGCATTGCTATTATTGTAATTGATGGTAATTTGAACCTGACAGCGACAACAACTTATGATAATACAGTGATTAGCGATATTACTGATCTGGCAGCAATTACTTGGATTATCCGCGGTGATTTAATCATTAAACCCAATACCACTATTGACGGAGTGGGCACTATTGGCGATCGGGTTGGGGTGGTTGGCAACTTTATTGTTTTAGGTGATGGAGATCCAGCTGTTTGTCCGGCTTTAGATCAACCATCCAATGGCTGCGGCCGGGTGAGTACTGGCACAACTGGCAATAATGATGACCGCTTAATTGTTCAGGGTTTGATTATCGCCCGCCAGTTCAAATTTGAGCGCCGGTATTTTGATGAGGCTGGCAATCCAGCTGAACAAATAATTTTTGATAACCGGCTTTTTGCTAATCCGCCTCAAGGTATGAGAGATTTTCTTAAAACTTTGCCGGGTTGGCAAGCGACAGCGCCGTAAGGACTTGAGGATGTTTTGGAAAGTTGACATTGTTTATTCGTTTATTACTTTGGGTTATATAGTAAAAGGTTGTTAATAGAGTTAATAAATTCGGACACAATATCTTTCTTAGAGGCATCATTCCAGGCACTGAAGTCGTTACTCAAATTACCCAAGTTGTTAATAAAGTTAATAAAATTATTAACTGTATTAACAACTGTATTAACTACTATATTAATCCTATTAACGATATTTTTATAAATACTTTAAATCTCGTTAAATCTTTTTGATACTTTATTTAAGTAATGCATGTTTTTTCTCATAACTTTCATCCTCGGCCTCGCCATCGGTAGTTTTTTGAATGCCGTCATTTGGCGTCTGCATTCGGGCGAGTCAATCGCGAGGGGCCGCTCCAAGTGCCCAAAGTGCCGGCACAAATTAAAATGGCAGGATAACATTCCGTTGGCGAGTTTTGTTGTTTTAAGAGGAAAATGCCGGTATTGCCATAAAAAAATTTCTTGGCAGTACCCGCTCGTTGAATTAGCCACAGCGTTGCTGTTTGTTTTGGCGTATAGCAATAGTGGTCTGCCAGAAATCAATTATCAATTATCAATTATCAATTATCAATTATTTCAGATTGCCGGGGCGTTACTTCAAGGCTGGTTCATTATTAGCATTTTAATCATCATTTTTGTTTATGATTTTCGTTGGTATTTGGTTGATGACAGGGTAGTATTGCCGGCCATTGGCTTAATTTTTATTTGGAATATATGGCTTGGCAAATCATGGCTGGGCCTGGCGATTTCCGGTATAATTATAGCAGGATTTTTCTGGTTGCAGTTTTTAGCTTCTCGGGGCAAGTGGATTGGCAGCGGCGATATTCGTCTGGGGTTGCTTATGGGCGTCATCTTGGGCTGGCCCCTTGGCTTAGTCGCTTTGTTTTTATCATATATTATCGGCAGTTTAGTGAGCGTTGCTTTATTGATCATTGGCCGCAAAAAGTTCACCAGCAAGATTCCTTTGGGGCCATTTTTGATGGCAGGGACCATAATCGTAATGTTTTGGGGAGAAAAGATTATGGGGTGGTATATGCGTTTGATGTAGTGGCAGTGTATTATTTGCGTTTTCATTATTTTTTAAATATTTTGAATTACGAAATAACGCCTTTTGTCATTCCGAACGGAGCCGCAGCGGGGCGAGGAATCCCTTGAATGTGGAGAATGGAGAAGCTGGGGGGAAGCCATAGCAAAGGGATTCCTCGCCTACAGCTCGGAATGACAAAGGCGAATGACAAAAAATTGCATTTCGTAATTCAGAGTAGATATTAATTTCCCAATTTCATGCTTTCGATAATAAATAAAAAGTCCCGAGCATTTACGTTGACGGAGCTTCTAGTTTCGATTGGCATTTTTCTTGTGATTCTATTTTTTATTTTAGTGAATTTTCATGGAAGTCGGGAAACCCAAACTCTGGAGTATCAAACCAAAAAGGCGCTTACTGTCATTGAAAAGGCGCAAAATTTGGCTCTGACTGGGTTTAAAATGCCAGATGGTTCTGTGCCTTATTATGGCTTGCATATTACAGCAGATAATAGATATTTTATCATTTTTGCTGATTCAAATCCTGCTAATTTTACTTATGACAGCGGTGAAGAGTTAGCAGGCAACATTTTTGATTTGGGTGCGAGTATCTATATTGAGGATGAGGCCGGAGATTTACGTTTTCAACCCACCACCGGTGAGCTTTATGATGAGGCAGGTGAGCGTGTCACCGATGAATTTAAAGCCTACACAGTTTCTCGCGTAGATAGGGGGGGGATTGTGATTTTCTATGAAGATAAAGAAATTTACATGCATGGTCTTACCAGCCGGGTGGTACGAGTGGAATAGGTGAGTTGAAAACTTCCAAGTCAAGAGCTAAGAGAGAAACGGATTAAAATTAAAAAATTGCTGTCAAATTTAATTCATTGTTTCATTGTCCCATTGTTTCATTGCTAACTTAAGCAAAAGCTAATAGGACAATGGGACAAGAGAGCAATAAAAATGAAAGAATATAATAAAAATGAGATGACTATTTCTTCAGAATCTGGTCAAACTATAGTAGAGCTTGTTGTGGCTCTGGGGGTTTTAGTTGTGGGCGTTTTGGCGGTTTTGACCCTCACGATTTCCAGCCAGACGGCGATTGCTGTCAGCACTGGCCATCTGTTTGCTTCTAATTTGGCTCGGGAGGGGATTGAAACGGCGCGGGCGATTCGGGATACAAATTGGTTGGAAGCTGATGATTGGGATGGGGGATTAATAGATTTAACAGAAAGTCCAGTCTCAACTGCGGTTCCTATTATTGATTATAATAATGATAGCCCAACTTTTGGGACTTCCAGCTTAGATTTTTTGCCAAACGACATCATTTCTGATGGGCGATTATATATAAGCAGTGATGGATTTTATAATCATTCGAGTGATGGTACTGCAACAAATTTTTACCGTTTGATAACTATTACAGAAGCAGATGCACCGCCGCATTTAGAAGTTGCGTGTCAGGTTATATGGTTTGAACATGAGCGGCAGCACGAAATTACAGTTGAAGATTGGCTGTATGATTGGCGGTGAGGCGTTGATATTCGTTGATATTTAGCCCTTCGGGCTGATATTTATTGATATTCGTTGATATAGGGAAATTACCCTCTGAATATCTATCAGTATCTGAATATCTATTAATATCTTATCAATATCTATAAATACAATGGCTGAAAATAAAATTAAACAATCAAAGTTTGGTGCCAGTGGCTTTACCCTCGTTGAAATGATTGTAGCTGTTGCTGTTTTTGCGGTAGCGGCTTTAGCTTTACTTAATATCTATATGATTAATAATGCCACTCAAAGAAAGATTGCCGCTATTAGTTTAGTTACTGTTGAAGCTCGCTATGCTCTGGAGACTATGACGCGGGCAACCCGGACCGGCGCTATTGACTATAGTTACTATAGCGACGGCACAGTCAGCAATATTCAAAATGAGTTGGCGATAGAAGATTCGGGCGGCAATAACATTGTATTTAAAATGGGCGTCTCTGGGGATGGCTACTGTTCTGATAGAGGTGATTGCATATTATATAAGATTGGCAGCATTGATTGGACGCCCCTAACCTCGGACGATGTTGAGGCGACACGGCTGGATTTTTATATTTATCCTCCGCAGAACCCGTTGCTTACCGGAGCCTCACTTCCAGCCCAGCCTCGAGTGACTATGGTTTTTACTTTACGGAATATTACTGTTAAGACAGCCGAACGCAAAGTAATTGAGCTGCAGACAACAGTCAGTTCGCGGGTTTATAAGAGATAACACTGGGACAGTTGTCATTGCGGGTCCTAAACTTAAGCTTAGCGCATGGTTCAGGGTGAGTGTATTACTCCTTGTCATTGCGAGCGACATAGTAATCGGTGTCATTGCGAGCCCTGAACCATGCATTAAGCTTAGGTTCTGGGCGAGCGACTGAAGGACTTGTCAAGCCGAAATGACCTTGGCGAAAGAAGGACAAGACAGTCAGTAAAAATAAAAAAGAGCGTGGCAATCCCGTTGATATACTGTGGACATTGTCGTGTTCCCCGTCTACAGGATTTACCCTGAACCGATTCTGGTACAGGGTTTACCACGGGATTGCCACGCTCCACTCCGCTCCCTGCGGGTCGCTTCGTTCCGCTCGCAATGACAGCAAAGAACGACGCTCGCAATGACAGAGGTGTGGCTTTGCTCCTTCTTGCTATAACACTAATTAGTATCACAGTTTATGTTTGAACAAAAACCTGGTACAATTTTACTCCTATCCTTATTAATATTAACCGGTATTCTTTTGACCTCCGGGATTATTGCTACGATTGTTTTACAGCACTTGCAGATGTCTAGGAACATTGATAATTCTATTTTAGCCTTTTACGCGGCTGAAGCCGGAATTGAGCAGGGACTTTACACTTTACGCAAGATCGGTGGTACTATTAATGATGTCAAAAAAACAGAAACACTTGGCAATGGCGCCAGTTATGATACTGATAATGCGGAAACCGCCTTGAGTGAAAATGTAATTAAGATAGGCATTCCTAAAAATCAAACTTTTCAAATTAATCTTTATAACCCGGATAATTCTTTGCTTGACTCTGGGATTAGGTCTATTGTTTTGTACGAGGTTGGCGGCAGTGGTTTTGAATGGGCTGAAGTTAGCTGGGTAACCTGGGATAGTACTGGTGATTGGGGGGCTCATCAGGCAAAGACCCATATTTTTAGCCACAGTCAGTTGACTAGCGGTAGCGGGGTGCCAGTTAATCTTTCGGGTATTGCTTATGCTTATCGAGTGCGAATTAAGGCCTTATATGATGATTTAGAAGACCTGGAAATCAGAGCTTATTCTGGTGCTGATGGGGGCGGTAGCCAGGTTCCTATTCCTGGCCGGGTGGTCATTAAATCAGTAGGCGAGTATGGCACTTCTAAGCAGGCTTTAAAAGTCAGCTATTCCAGCGAAGCACCAATTTATGGGCTTTATGATTATGTTATTTTTAGCGAGGAAAGCCTTATAAAATAAACTAACAAAAAAACAAAAAATCAAGAAAACAAATTGATTTATTGATTTATTGATTTATTGATTTATTGTTTTCTTGATTTTTTGAATAAATCCCAACTTTGTTTGTCAAATTTCTTTTAGATATCCTTCCCAGACGTTGAATGTCTAAGAGGATGTCTAAGATTTTATCCACAGCCGTATTGTTTGACAGGTGAATCTGTGGTATAATTAAGATAATCAAGAATTTAATTAAGCCGTTGCGAAAATTATCTATAATTTTTAGTTTTAAAGCTTTAAAGCTACGGCTTGCAACAGAAAGGGGGTGAAAATTTAACCCATGCGAAAAAACAAAGGTTTTACTTTAATAGAACTCTTAGTTGTTATTGCCATTATTGGTCTTTTGTCCACTTTAGCAGTAGTGGCTTTGAATAGTGCCCGGCAGAAATCCCGAGATGCCAAGAGAGTGGCTGATATCAAACAGATTCAAACCGCGTTAGAGTTGTATTATAATGATAATAATGGTTATCCGGTCCTAGCAGCTGAAGCTGCGCCTCCAGTGATGGCTGGAATTATGGCGGCTGTGCCCACAGCACCAACGCCAAATGATGGCAGTTGTACTGCTGCTAATAATGCCTATCTTTATAATTCCACTACTAATACTGGCACTAGTTGTGGTACTGCTCCTTGTCCAAGCTATGAATTGCAGTTTTGCTTAGGTGCGAATACTGGCGGTTTAGTTGCTGGTCCTGCTTGTGCGACTCCTTCTGGTATAGATGATAATCAAGCTTGTACTTTAACCGATTAGACAATACTTATTTTGACAGAGTACACAGTAAATCGATGACTAAGATATCTTGATAAAAAGTTTTATTTAGGGATCCCTAAGTAAAATCAAGAATTTTGATCTTGATTGAAATATTTACCCTCCCCGCTTTATAGCGGGGAGGTTTGTTTTGGAAATATTATTTAATCACTTTGAAAATTTTTAGTTGCTTGATTTCTAAAAATAGTGGTATAATAAAGCTGTGGATAAATAGCGTGGATTACAGATGCACTTTGCGTTTGACAATAGCTTATGGTAACTCATTGTAACTTACTGCTCTACATTGTTTTATTGTTTTATTGTTTTATTGTTAAATTGTTTAGTCGCAACAATGTAACAATAGAACAATTTGGCCCCCCTGTTTTAATGTCATTAGATAATTTTTAAGACAAACACCATGTGTTTTAAAAGCACAAAAAATAAATCAGGTTTCACTTTGATTGAGCTTTTGGTGGTTATCTCTATTATCGGGCTTTTGACTACAGTGGCAGTTGTTGGTTTAAATAATGCCAAGCGGAAATCTAGAGATACGAGAAGAATGGCAGATATCCAACAGCTTCGTTTGGCTTTGGAATTTTGTCAGGATAATAGCGGTAGATACCCGACAGAAGCCGCAGGAGTTACTCTGGGAGATGCTGCCCATGACTGCTTAAATGGGAGCGACGGCTTCACCACATCGGGTTGCGCCGATGCTTATATGAAGGAAGTTCCTGCAGATCCTCTTTCGACCGGTGATTATGCGTATATCTACACCAGTGCTGACGGTTTGAGCTACCAAATTGATTTTTATACCGAAAGCACTGTAGAAGGCATAGATTGCACTAGTGGTTGTACTATTACCCCAACCGGAATCCAGTAAGATAAAGACTTACCCGTTTGCGTAATTTGTCTATTTGTTAAAATTCAAATTTACAAATA
>JAHIMF010000003.1 GCA_018896645.1 Patescibacteria group bacterium
AATGGGTGTTCACCAATTAGTTTAAATGGGATGGAAAATTCTAAAGGACTAAACAGAATTAACAAAGGAAACCAACCATATAGTTGGATAAAAAATTTACTTCCATGTCCCTAATCGAGGGACAGCGCCGAAATTGTAAATCCTTTTTTGTCATATAATAGTAGAATATAATTCCCGGCCATCCAGAATAACTCTCTTGAGAAAAGCGGATTTTGGAAATTTAAAATCTTTAAAAGAATAAATCAATGGCTCCACACTTTCTCCATACTTCACTACCGTATCAAAGGCTGTTTCGTCAATAATATCCTCTAATCGTCTGTCTTTTTCTTTACGGCTGAAAATTAAAATATCAATATCACTATCTTCTCTCACCTTTTCTCTTGCCAAACTACCAAACAAATATATTTTTGCTATATCATCTTTTTTTGCTCTATTTAAAATTCGACCCTTGAAATAATTTAGAGCTCTTTTCTTTTTGGCTAATTGTCTATTCTTGCTACTCATACCTAAAGTATACTAAACTGACACTTTTTTGTCAAAAGACGCTTAATTATTTCTTAATCCCCAACACCTTAATCTTCCCCAATGCCTTGATAGCCATCTGCATTCTCTCTTCGGATTCTGCGTAAAGCGTAAGAGTGCGGTCGCCTTTAAAAACTTCCTCGCCATAGCGCTTGTTCATATAAATCCCGGCCTTTTTATCCATAGGAGCGCCTAAAATCCGGCATAAGTCAACGATCGCCTTATTATCTACCCGAATAACTTTGCCGGACTGACTAGCATGCAAATGTTTCTTAAACGCGCCCAAAATCAACTGTTGAGGTTTAATACTTGGTTTTCCGCCTTGAGACTTAATCATGGCTTTCATCTTTCGCCAAGCCGCGCCAGATTCTAAAATATCGCGAGCCAGGCCCTCCCCTTTGCCAAGCCTAGCTTCGCCGGCTATTTCCAATAACCTTCCCGCTAACCGCAAAGATTTATTTTCTAAATCAAGCGGCCGAAATTCATCTTGCTGTAAAACCCGAAGCACGTCTCGGGCTTCCAGAGCCGGACCGACCCCTCGGCCAACCGGCTCTAAAGCTTCGCTCATCACTACTGATACTTTAATGCCAAACCTTTTGCCTAAATATAAAAATTTCTTTTCAATTCTTTTAGCAACTTTGATATTAGGCACCTTAGTTGTTGGTCCAAAGGGCAAATCAATCACCAAATACTCGACATCACTAGCTACCTTTTTAGCCATGATGCTGACTACCATCTTAGTGTACGGCTCCATACCCAATGGATAAGAAACCTGAACCACCCGATCATCAGCTGGGGCTAAATTTAATCCTCCACCCCAAACCAGGCAACCTTTGTTTTTTTGAACCAACTTTTTTATCTCACGGACAGTAAAAGAAACATTAGCCAGGACTTCCATAGTGTCAGCTGTGCCGGCTGGTGAAGTAATGGCGCGAGAAGATGTTTTGGGAATACATAATCCGCAAGCCGCAATAATTGGCGCCACAATCATAGTGGTTCGGTTAGCAGGCAAACCGCCAATGGAATGCTTATCAACCACTTTGCCTCGAAAGCGCAAAACATCGCCATTCTCTGCAATGGACTTGGTAAGGTAATATAACTCCTCATTAGAGTAATCTTTAATAAAACCTGAAGCCACAAAATAAGTAATCTCGGTGTGCCCTATCCGGCCGGAAACAATATCTTTAACAATAGAATCAATTTCCTTATAATCAAGCTGTTTGCCCAAAAGTTTTTTTCTGATGGCAATGATTGACTTGGGCCGGCCCAAAAAACGGGCTTCAACAAGCTCGCCATTGCGTACTTTATACTGGTGCCAAAGCTCCCGGTAAAAACCAATCTCGCCTAATTTGACTTTGGAACGAGTTAAATTGGTAACCACAATTACCTTAAATTTTTTACCTTTGTCATCCTGCCAAAAAATTCTAATTTTATCACCTGCCCGGATATTGGAGTGATAAGCGTCCCGCCGGTTTAAAACCACAACAAACCGTTCGCCAGCAGTAAAATCTAATTTTTTAGCTTTATAAAATAAGGGCATCTTGTTATTTACTTTGGCTAAAATTAACTTAAAGATGACATTTTATACTTTCAGCTATTGACAAAATTTTTAAAATATGATATCATAAAACTTGAAATCAAAATCAATATTTCTTTTACAATTCGCTCCCAATGATAGCCGTTGGGAAAAACCACAACCGTTCCTAAAAAGGAGGAAAAATTATGGGACGGATTATCGTTGGTGTGCTCGTAGTTCTGGTCCTGGCCAATGTCGCCTTTGCAGATGACGAGGGGCCATTCCCTGTCCTTATGGCCGGGAGATTGAACCTGTCGTTTGATTGGGGAAAGAGTTGGGTGAGTAATGATTTCTGTCACCCCATCAACGATGGATCGGGCGACTACTTAGTTGCTCATGACTCCAAGGGTTACAATGGCGGGAACTTTTCCCTGATATTCAAAGCAGGGAAATTTATTCCACTCCCCAGTTTGAGAATTTGGGGCGTTCGAGTAGCATACAAGGAATATATTCTCGAAACTCCAATCCACCGCTGGGATGAAGGCAACCAGATGTTTAAAGAGGCCGCGTTCCAGCACTGGGAGAAGTATCAAGTGGAAACAGTCACCGCCCAATTCGTGATGGGCGACGAGATTCCGTTTTTTAGCCAAGGGGATTATACGCGAAATCTCACGGCGGATTATGTCCGGCGAAATGCCTCTAAATTTTGGAGGCTTAGTGTTTGGACTGGGTTGGGCGTAACGCTTCAGAAAGGGGAAGATAAATGGATGGGAAGTCCATCCATTGCCCAATTCCTCCGAATTCACCCGCCATGGATCTGGACTGGAGGGATTTACCTTGAGGCAGGGCACAGCCATACTTTTGGTGATCCGCCTGGCCTGGACACTGGAGAGGAGAGCCGAGTCTGGGCTGGCTTCGGGTGTTCCATTCTCTAATCCTCCACATCTATTTTACGCCCTCGCAAAGGTCAATGCGACTTTGCGAGGTTTTTTTTATTTTCAAAACACTAATGGCTACAAATTTTTAACAAATAGTTATAAATTACGAATCCATCATTCGTACTATTCGTAATTTATAGCTATTTGTATTCTATTCGTATCTATTCGTGCCAGAGCTTTAGCGCCTCCCACAATTCATCGTGTGTCTTGGCCCACTTTTTCAATTTGACACTGCGCATCACCGCTTCTACGGCCTGGAAACAAGCCCTAGCGCCAGCTTTAGAACCGTCTGGATGACCATGCAAACCTCCGCCAAAATTAATAATAATATCTTTTCCTAACTTCTTAATCAACTTGGGAACCAAAGCCGGATGCAAACCGCCAGAAGCAATGGGCATTGTTGGTTTCAAGCAGCCCCATTTTTCAGTAATAGCCTTATTAACAGCCAGGATTTGTTCGTGAGTATCAGCCATTTTACCAACCACTGTGCCGGTGTGTAATTGGTCAACGCCAGCTAAACGCGCCAGTTTAGCTAAAACCAACATAGAAATTCCATGTTTAGGGTTGCGCGTAAATGCGCTATGTCCAGCTCGATGGCCATGAATTATTAAACCCAAGTTAGCCTTGCGCAACATTTGCACATTGTCTAAACCCACGGAAACAATATCCACCATCACGCACTTGCCCCCGGCTTTTTTGACTAGTCTGGCTCGCTCCATCATAATATCCGGCACCGCCGTGATATTAAACACATACATTTTATGCTTACTGGCCAATTTGCCTTGGGGGTTAGGATTTTCTAAAAATTTTTTATAAAACCGGGAGCTACCATTCATTTTATTTAAGCCCAGTTCTTTTTCAGCCTTGTTTCTTAAATACAAAGTTTTTTCCACTCGAAATTTGAATTGATTAAAATCAAGGTCAGTTAAATTTTCATCATCTTTAATCAAGTCCATGCCATTCTTCCAGAGCTCATAGGCTAATTTAGCATTCTCTGTGGCTGAAAGGCCCAACTTGGGTTTCATAATCGCGGCTACAATCGGCCGCTTCTTAATACCCAAAGCTTGACAAACGCCCCTTTTGCCAAAGGCCGGGCCTTGAAAATGTTTAATATAGGCATCAGGAAATTCAATATCCTCCAAGCGAATATTGGGAATCATTTTTAAACTAAAAACATTCCCGGCTAAACCAGAAAGTAATTGGGGAATGCTGGCTTTTTCAAATAAAACCAAAGGATAAGCAATCTTAAGCACTCGCTGACCCATATTGCAACTCTTGGTTTTTTTAATCACAAAAACCCTGGCCGCTAACTTCTCGGCTACCGGGGGCTTTAAAGTGGAAAGCGCGGTCCAGGTGCCGATAGAAGTCTCGGCCGCCACCTCTGTTGCTACTTTTTTCCAAGAATGCGATGACTCAACTTTATAAGTGACAATCAAATGCTTCTTGGGATCCGGGTGGGTTCCCAGATGAAGGTAGTAATTTTTGGTTCTGTTGATTGAATGCATGGGTGTTTTTTTATTGTCATCCCGGACGACCGTGGAAAAAGATGTCATCCCGATCGGGATCGCCGCCATTTTCTCATTCCGAACGGAGCGAACCGCAGTAAGCGCAGCGAGGAATCCCTTAAATGTGGAGAATAGAATGGATGGTGGGTAACCCCTGTTTAAGGGATTCCTCGCTGCGCTCGGAATGAAAAAATCACTCGCAATGACAACGATTAATATGCAGATAAACACTAGGAAAAAGGCTCTTTAACTTCTCCCGGCTTCAACACTCCCCTCTCCGTCACAATCCCAGTAATATATTTAGCCGGGACTTTATCAAAAGCCGGATTTTTAATAGTGATATTTTTAAATTGCTTTTCCCAAACTTCTCGCGGCTGGCGTTTCTCAATTTTCACTTTGAGTTTGCCCTTTTGTTTCTTTAACAAAACCGCAGCCACATAAACTGGAATTTTATTCTGATGCGCGTCTTCACAAATACCAAAACTCCCGACCTTATTAATGATGCTGCCATCCCCCAGAATCACATCCGCGCCAATCAAAACCTTGTTCACCTGCTTTTGAACCAGCAATTTGTCGGTTAAAGAATCTACTATCATTGTAACATCAATTTTCGCTTGACTCAAATTTTTGGCTGTAATCCGGCCCTGAAAAAGCGGCCGGGTTTCCGGGACATATACTTTAAACTTTTTTCCTTGACTTTTAGCTTCAATTAAAATCTTTTCCACTGTGGAAGAATGACAAAAAGTCAAAATTTTATCTTTGTTCTTAATCAATTTCACGCCCTCCTCAACCACTTGCTTTAAATCCTCCTCCATTTCCCGTAATTCATGGTTAACTAAATATTCCAAAATTTCCTGCAGGTGTTTATTGTCTGCTCCGACTTGAGCTGACTTTTTTAATTTAGAAATTACGAGTTCAACCAAATTTTGCGCCATTGGTTCGGTGGGCCGGGCATAAGCCAAAGCTTTGCCGCACTTTTCCGCTTCTTTAATAAACTTAGATGGGGTTGCTGACTTCATTTTCTTAGCGCATTTTTTCAGACCTAAAAGCGTGGCTTGGGCAACTGCTGTTGCGCCCTGGATTTTAAGGGTTTGGATGTCTTGGATTGTTTTTTGGAGAGACATGCTAATAATTATTCGAATTTATGCTAATCTTTATGCTAATTTTGGCTAATATTAGCTAAAAACCACATTTGGGCTTGACATTTTTGATAGAGTGGTAGTAATATATAAATCAGAAATTGAATGCGGGCCGATATTAATGAAACTGACTGTTTCCTTAGGCGTATGACGCAAGTTGTTTTATTTTGCACTATCGTTGCGTAACCGCATGTCGGCTCTTGGTAGAACCAAGAGCCAGCCCTTGGGAGATTATTCAAAAAATTTTTGACACGATGTAGCTCTGTTTTTTTTATTTTGAAAAAGTTATGATGATGTTGATTATTTGACCTGTGGATAAACGATGTTTGACAAAAAATATCTATATGCTATACTATAATTAATCCTTACGAAAAAGACCCTTATGGAGTTTTGTCTCCATCGGGGGCTTTTTCTTTTTTAATCTGTAAAATTGACTTTTGATCGTTTAAATAAGCGATAGGGGCATTTGTCCTTTTAAGAAGAATTGAGCAAAGATCTTTAGTGTGGGGCGATAATATTGTCTTTAATTTTCCACTTTCTATGAGAAATTTCACCAAACTGGCATAATCACCATCACTTGAAACAATAATCGCTTTCCTAAATTTATTTTCATACGCATCATGCACCGCCTGCAATACTAAATCAGCGTCGCAATTTCCTTTCGGTCTACCGTCTCCATCATAAACAACCTCTTTGAATATGAGGGTGAATCCCGCCTCTTGAAGATATGTGTAGAGATCTTTGTATTTTGGAATAAGACCGATAAAAATGTAGGCGCGGTTTACATTATACTTATCAGAAAGCCAGACGCGAAAACGAGCATAATCAAGCTTCCAGCCAAAATCGACAATGCCTCTATGCAAATTCGCGCCGTCGATGTAAGCAAAATTGTTTTCTTTTCTTCGCATTTTATTGTTTATAAATTTAGACATTTTTGTTTTATTTGTAAATCGAGTGCTGACCGATATTAATGAAATCACCAATATGCACCACTTTATATTAGTTCTCCCAAAGATTTAACTGTTTTTAATTTGCCCTCTTTTTTGGCTTTCTTGTAGGCCTTATACATTGCTAAGGTATCCGCTTCTTCAGCTTTCCTGCGCACCTCAACCATCTCTTCATATTTATCCAAATCCAAAATCACCGCTTCCGGCTTATTATTCCGCAAAAGATAAAGCGGTTCTTTGGTTCTTTTAACTAAATCAAGCAGTTTGCGATAATGCCTTTGGAGTTCTTGAACCGAAGCCATTTGAGGTAAGGTTGTGCCGTTCATAGTTTTGTAGGTTAAATAATTAAAGTTACCTACATTATATACTATGTATAATTCTATGTCAAATTCTATGTATAAAATAATATAAAAACTTAAAAATACAAGAATATAAAAATAAAATAATAAAATATTTTTATATTTTTATATTATTTTATTTTTATCTAAACTTCTTCTTTCTAGAATACCTTGTATGCAAAATCTGCTCCTGCTTTTCCTTAGGCAATTTCGCAATATAATTCTCCATAAAATCTTTAACAACTGGATTTTGATGAGCTTTGCGGAGCTTCATTTTATCATCAATCCTATACAAACCAGCAATGCGCTTGGCAATAATCCGCTCGGTGGAAGGAATGGGCTGTCCCCCGCCGCCAATACAACCGCCAGGACAAGCCATCACTTCCACATAATCATAAGCGCGCGGATTTTTCTTAAGCTCTTGGATAACTTTTTCCGCGGCTTTAGCTGTAGCGGCCACTGCCACCTTAAGAATTTTAGATCCAATTTTAACTTGGGCAGTTTTGATTTTCTCCAGGCCCCGAACTTTTTTAAATTCTACATTTTTAAGCTCTTTGCCGGTGATAAAATAATGGACGCTGCGCAAGGCCGACTCCATCACTCCGCCAGTAGCCCCGTAAATAGCCCCGGCGCCCGAAAAAATTCCCTCGCGATCAACATCAGACTTCTTAAGCCTGGGCAAATCAATCTTACTTTTCTTGAGCATAATGGCAAATTCCCGCGTGGTTAAAACATAATCAACTGGCCACATGCCATTTACTTTTAACTTTTTATGCCGAGCTTCGTATTTTTTAGAAGTGCAGGGCATGATGGAGACGACGACAATTTTCTTGGGGTTTATCCCCTGTTTCTCGGCCCACCAGGTTTTATAAGCTCCGCCAGAATGGATTTGGGGCGAACGGGCTGTAGTTAAATGCGGTAAAATCTCTGGATGATAAAATTCTGCAAATTTAACCCAGCCCGGACAGCAGGAGGTGAACATGGGGCCCCCTACGCTCTCGCTGCGGCTTGAGCTTCGGGGGATAAACCCGCCATCCCAAGCAGGATGACGACCGTAAGTTTCATCTATTTTCAAACGCTCGGCTAATTCCGTGGCTTCAACATAAGTAGTAATATCCGCTCCCATATTAACATCAAAAATCTTGTCAAAACCCAATTTTCGCAAAGCCGTATAAATTTCACCGGTTAGATTTGTGCCCGGTTCCAAGCCAAATTCCTCACCAACACTGCAACGGATAGAGGGCGCGCACTGGACAATGGTGATTTTGTTTTTGTCTTTAATCGCCTTCTCAACCTCTTCAATCTGATTCTGCTCGCGAGCCGCTGATACCGGACAATGAACCGTACACTGGCCGCAATAGATGCAATCCACTCCCCTATCCCTGTTATAATCCACGGCCGTGATCGCGGCTTTGCCTTCCAACCGTAAAAAATTAATTCCAATGTCTTCGCACATTTCCACGCATTGATTGCAAGCAATGCATAAATTAGGATCAAATTCCGCGGCTTGAGCCATTTTATGAACCGGCCGTTTAATTTTTGGCCGTGAATATTTTTTGCCAGTAACGTTGTATTTTTTCATCAACTCCGCGGTCTTACAAAAATAACCTTCTTGACATTTAGGGCAATTTTCTTCATGTCCTGACAATAACAACTCCAAGTTAACCTGACGCAAACGTTTGACTTCTTCGGTGTCAGTTTTGACTTTCATTCCCGATTCAACTTTGCAGGTGCAAGAAGTCATCACACTGCCATTGGCCTCAACTAAACAAGCGCGGCAGTTAGCGTCAAGGGGCAAATCTTCGTGATAACAAAGGTGGGGGATCTCAATGCCATGGCGCAACGCCACTTCCAAAACCGTTTCACCTTCTTGGCAAGGGTATTTTTTGTTGTCTATATAGATAAACATAAATTTAGTCTGATGCTGGTGTGGGAGAAGACTCCCTCACCAGCTCTTTTTATATAAATTTGTATTTTGACTAAATCTGTCTAAGAGAAATCTTCAACCCCAACACATTTTTAACATAACTCTCCACCGGCACAAACGTAGATTTACCCAAAGCGCAGAAAGAAGTTTTTTGCATTGATTCAATCAAATCAATGATTTCATCCCAGTCAACTTTTTTATTCTTTTTTAAAATCTCAAAAACATTATAATTCCCCATTCGGCAAGGTCCGCATTTGCCGCAAGCCTCATGAGCATAAAATTTAAACCACTTGAGAAGTAACGTCCGAGGACTAGCAGTTAATTTATAAGCCTCAATTGAGCCGGCGCCCTCGGCTTTTTTATTTTTAATCTGGCTGGAATTTAGCACCTCGCCAGAAACAGAGCCGCCGATTTGGACAAAAAAATCAAATTTTGGAATGTTGCGAGTGTGCTCTAAAATCTTCTGAATGTTCCAATCTGCCGGTAAAAAATAAACTCCTTTGTACTCAACCCCGCTTAAGCAATAAAAACGCTTATCCTCAAATTTTCCTTGGCTGACTAAACCCACATTAAAAAGGGTCTCTATATTATGCACCAAAGTTGGGCAGGCAAAAAGCCCTGCTTGGGTGGGAAAGGGCGGCTTGAGCCGCGGCTCGGTCCGTTTACCCTCCAGAGCATTCAAAAGAGCGGTTTCCTCGCCGCCGATATAGGAAGGGCGCTCTAGAAAAATAGTGAACTTGTAACCCTGGTTTTTATATTTTTTGATTAGTTTAAGAACTTTGACGCGGGTTCGCGGGTAATACCTTTTATTAAAATTAAAATAACAATCTTTAATACCTAAAAAATCTAAAGTGACTTTAATACCCGTAAAAACCGTTTCTGGAAAATTCTTCATGATGTGAATATCTTTGAACAAACCTAACTCCCCTTCGCTGAAATTTACAACTAAGTATTTTTGTTTGGCTTTGGCAATTTTGACTGCTTTCCATTTAAGATGCGTCGGGAAACCAGCGCCGCCCCTACCCAATAACCCTGCGGATTCAATTTTCTTAAGTATGTCGGACATGATATTATATGTTGTAACTCATAGTAATACGATAGTAATACGATTGTAATACAGTTGTAATACAGTTGTTATTTTTGAATGAATTACAACTGTATTACAATCGTATTACGCGAGGTGAGCCGCAGCGAACCGAGCAAGTTACTTTAAAAATTACTATTTCAAATTCTCTTGGTTTGTTTTAAAAATACAAACGCCAACACTCCTCCCGCCACCGCTGTCGCGAACTGGGGCCAGCTCATGATTTGAGCGACCTTGACTGCCAACTCTTGTTTAATCAAAAGACGGCTAATGATATTAACACTCGCCAAAAGAAATAAAAATTTCAAAGCCGCGCCCACTACCACACCCGACCAATAGCCACCGGACCCGTTGCGAGATTGATTGTTAAACCAATCAACCGTCAAAACCAAAATCGCGTTGCCAAGCATAATAAAAGGCACGACTGGAGCTAAAATTGCCGGTAAAAGTCCGCCGGAAAGCGCAATCATACTAGGAACAAGGCAGAGAACAAGGGCAGCTCGGACACCCACTAAAAACAAAGTGAGAATCAATATAGCATTGATAATCGGACCCGTAATCCATTGGACATGAATATAAAAAGGCAAAAGCGTGGCAATGCCTCCAAGGATTAAAAAGCGAACCAGGACTCGGGTATTGATTTGAGTTAGGGATCGTTCTTTTAGATGAAACATGGTTTTGGATTTTAAAAATTATAAATAAGACATTAGAAACTAGAAACTAGAAACTAGAAAATAGAAAATAGAAAATAGAAACTAGAAAA
>JAHIMF010000004.1 GCA_018896645.1 Patescibacteria group bacterium
ATTTGATAAAGCGATATCAAATAAATTTTTAAAAGAATCAAAATCTTTGACAATAGATTAAATTTATTGTGGCAATGTACGAGGTTCGACCTCGCACATAGAGTGTGTCTTCAAAAGGGGACAGCGTCCCTGCCTTCTTACCCACTTTCTTACTGCGTTTTAGCGGTTTTCGTTTGGAGAAATCCATGGAGGTCGGACCTCCATAGTGAAAAAACTACTAACGTCCCTCGGCACCGGCGAGTAACAAAAGTAACGGAGAACTGGAGAATTTTTGGAGACCGAGTCTCCAAAAATTGAGAGGCTCAGCCTCTCAATAATATGGATATCTAAAGGTTAACATAATATCAAAAAAACAGCTCTTTAAAGGCTGAGTAAAAAGGAAATAAATAAACTATTATTGATAGTGATTGTTTACATCAATAATTTCAATCACGTTTTTCTTTCGAAAGATAAAAATTGCTCGGTATTTTCGATTAACTCTAAAACTCCAAATTCGCATTTTTTTTGGTTTAAGAAGTTCAGTTTTTAAGCTTGAGCGGAAGGAATTTATTTCAAATATTTTCTTTTGTTTTTCAAACTTCTTTATCAGATTTCTTTTTCTGAGATAGTTATTGATTTCTGGATGAAGAGGAAAAATTTTCATACGCGAAAGTAAGAAGAGCGCTTTAATCCTTTTTCTAAACTTTTTAGAAACTTCTGAGTATATTGTCCTGTTTTTCCGAACTCTTTAATAATTTTTTCAACATTTTTCGTAGGCGGAGGAGCGAAAAGATTCTCTTTAATGCCCTCATAAATATATTCGTATCGAAGAGCCTTTTCAGTCAACTCATGGTATTCTTTCTTAGTAATTGTAATTGTTGCGGCCATAAAGATTTTAGTTAATTTTTATTAATTTAGTCTTTTACAATTTTATTGTAATCCTTGAAACAGAAATGTCAAATAAAATTGTGGAAATCTTTTACCCAAATCAAAATAATCTACAACTTCGGCTCCGCTAGATTAGGAACAGGAGAATAAGTAGAAAGTTTGGGAACTCGGTTCCCAAACAAACCGTCTACAACTTCGGCTCCGCCCACCTCGGGACGTAAAGTAGTGAAAATACTAACGTCCCTCGACACCGGCGAATAAAAAAGTAACGGAGAACGGTTCTCCATATAGAAAAGTTGAGAGACTCGGTTTCCAAAAGTGATTTATTTGGACACTCGGTGTCCAACTAGAAAAAAGTGTAGACCCTCAGGGTCTACAGAAGATGCAAATCGGAAGTCAGACTTCCGATGAGCAAAAAAAATAGCCCTAAATATCAGAGACCTTTGGGTCTATAGGACTCTACAAAGCTGTATGAAAAAGTTGACGAGATTCACCCTGTTAAATAATTTCGTCGGAAACGAAATTGCCGCGAAGTGGCATTTAACAGGGTAAAATCAAAAATCTCGTTACGAGAACGAGATTTTTGAACGAATTCTAGTTCATCTAATAACTAGCAGATCCATCGTGGCTAACCACCTTGTCGTAATTTTAAAGCATTTAAATGATTTGTCAATTGTGTCCCTGTGGAAAACTTTATCTCGTTAAATAGTTGCAAAACAAATTTAATAGAATAAAAAGGCAGCCCTTTGGACCGTACGGGAATTGAACCCGTATCCCGTGGGTGGTTAGCCGCGGATCTTGCCATTAGACGAACGGCCCGGACAAGGACTGCCAATAAAGATTATATCAAATTTATAAAATCAGTCAAATAAATTAACGGCCAAATCGACCTGACCCGTTGGATGTGAAGCTATCCAACTGGGTCGACGTCCGCATCTATAATTATGTTTTAACATCTGATCAGGTTAAACAAGTGTATAATTTTGGTGCGGCTAGACTTGGCACCGAAACTGACATTGTTGACCCCTCGGGTCAACACGAAGGGTCAACACGAACAAATGCCCTCACCGCCGACCAAATCAAAACTGTCTACAACCTCGGCTCCGCCACCCTCGGCACCGGCGAATAGACATTTAGTGGGGTCTGGCCCCCTAAAATGCCCTTTGGAAACCCGCTCTAGTTCTATCTTTTAGCCCGAATTTTCAAATTTAGTA
>JAHIMF010000005.1 GCA_018896645.1 Patescibacteria group bacterium
TCTTACGGTATTTTAAGGAAATAAATTTTAGCATCTATAACTTATGAAAATCCTAATCACCGGCGGCGCCGGATTTATCGGTTCCCACATTCAAGACGGGTATATAAAAGCCGGCCACAAAGTAGTTGTGGTTGATAATTTATGTGCTGGAAATAAAAAAAATCTCAATTCCAAATCAAAATTTTATAAAGTTGATATTGCAAGTCCAAAAGTGAAAGCAATCATCAAAAAAGAAAAACCAGATATAATCAGCCATCACGCCGCGCAGATTGATGTCCGAAAATCAGTGGCTGATCCTATTTGGGACGCCGAGGTGAATATTTTAGGAATTATAAATTTGCTTGAAGCAACGCGAGAAGCAAGGGTCAAGAAATTTATTTTTGCTTCTTCTGGCGGCGCTATCTATGGAGACACCAAAGCCATTCCAACACAAGAGGGTCATTTGGAACAGCCGGCCTCGCCCTATGGAATAGGCAAATTAACGAGTGAGAAATATTTGGATTATTACAATCTTCAATACGGTCTTGAATATGTTGCCTTGCGATATGCCAATGTTTATGGCCCCAGGCAAAATTCAAAAGGCGAAGCCGGAGTAGTAGCGATTTTTGCAGACAGGATTTTGGCTGGAGAGCAAGCAACAATTTACGGTGATGGAAAAAATACCAGAGATTATGTTTTTGTGGAAGATATAGCGCGCGCAAATGTTTTGGCTATAAAAGCAAAAACAGGAAAATATAATATCGCCACTTCAAAAGAAACAAACATAAATAAAATTTTTGATAAAATAGCGAAGACAGCTGGCGTCAAAACCAAACCAAAATATGGTCCAGCAAAACCAGGCGAGCAAAGGCGAAGCTGTTTAGATTGGTCGTTAGCGAAGAAAGCGTTTGGGTGGCAGCCGGAGGTTGGGATTGATGAGGGGATTGGGAGGACCGTGGATTGGTTTAGAAATCACTAATTTACACTAATCTGTACACCAGCCTCGACGGCTAGGCGGGCAAATTTCACTAATCACGAATGTGGTTAATAGGGTTAATAGAGTTAATAGAGTTAATAAACGGTGGTTAATAAATAATTAATAAAAGCGAAGCGCAATAAATTTAATAAATCAATAAATCAATTTATGAAGAAGAACATCGTTATAATCGGCTCTGGTTACGTTGGCACAGTCGTTGGCGCTTGTTTAGCTAAACTTGATCATTCGGTGACTTGTGTTGATAAAGACAGGAAAAAGATTACTAAACTTAAAAAAGGTTTTTCGCCTATTTATGAACCCGGTCTTGAAGAATTGCTTCGGGCGAATTTGTATCAAGGCCGTTTGCATTTTACGACTTCTCTTCCCGATGCTCTAAAAAGCGCGGAAGTTATTTTTATTGCCGTTGGCACTCCATCTAAACCAGATGGGTCTTGTGAGATGAAATATGTTTGGCAAGTGGCGCATGAGATTGGTCGGCATCTTGATCACTATGCTGTCATTGTAGATAAAAGTACGGTGCCAGTAGGAACAGCTGGGCGGGTTAGAAAAATTATAGAAAGTTATAAAAAAACCGAGTTTGATATAGTTTCTAATCCGGAATTCCAGCGCGAGGGTTCAAGTATCAAGGATTTTTTAGGGCCGGACAGAATTGTGCTCGGAGCTGATTCTCCTAAAGCCAAAAGAATAATGCGCCAAGTTTATAAAAAAATAAAAGCTCCAAAACTAATAATGGATATAGCTTCGGCCGAAATGGTTAAATACGCAGCCAATGCATTTTTAGCCACAAAAATTTCCTACATAAACGAGATTGCCAATATCTGCGAACATGTGGACGCTGATGTTGATGTGGTGGCAGAGGGAGTAGGCATGGACAGGCGGATTGGCTATAGTTTTATGAAAGCCGGGCTTGGTTATGGCGGTAGTTGTTTGACTGAAAATGAGATTATTATTATAAAAAAAGGAAATCAAATTAAATCGATCAAAATCAAAGATCTATTTAATCAAAAATATATAAAGTCAGATGTGTTGAGTTTTGACATTAATAAGAGAAAGGTTTTGTTCAGACCGATTATCAATATAACTAAAAGAAAATATAAGGGCGATATAGTGTTCATAAAATCACGAATGAATAAGATGCTCTCTTGTACTGAAGATCATCCTTTCATTTCTTATGAAGATAGTAGGTTTAAATTGAAGTTGGCAAAAGATTTGTTGTTGACTGATAGACTACCTTGTTTTACATCCATGCCTTATATTACAAAAGGGTCTGTAATTGATGTTATATCTATTTTGCCAAAGGATAAATTTGATTATAAAAAAGTAAGAGTTAGGCCAGTTGGTAAACAGTTTTTAGATGTAAAAGAAAGATTAAGTTCATTTAAAGCTTCCAGACTCAGGGACATCTTGCGCTCAAATTGTATGAATCTCGAAGAATTTCTAAAGACTGAAATGAAAACAAAAGATAAAATTTCAAGAAAAGATCTGGTTCTTTTTACTTCAAGGGGCAAGACAACTTATTGCCCAGCGGTTATTAAAATTGATAATGACTTTTGTCGACTCTTGGGTTATTACATCAGTGAGGGGAATATTCATTATGAGAAAAATTTGAGAGGAACACGAGCGAGAATAAATATACATTTTAATTCAAATGAAAAAGAATACATTAATGATTTAACAAATATCTTTAATAAATATTCACTTAAATTTGGCTTGCGGGGTAGAAAAGACATCCCAACTAAATCTTTTTATTTTTCTTCAATTATTTGGGCTTATTTACTAAATAATCATTTAGGCTGTGGAAAGGATTCATATAGCGCGGATGTACCTGATATGATTTTTTCCTTAGATAAAGATAAAAAGGCGGAGTTCCTCCGAGGATTATTTAGGGGCGATGGACATGTTGCTTTCCCAAAAGGCACTAATTCTGTTGTCTATGATTATGGATCAATAAGCTATAGTTTAACTCATAAGTGTATTTTGCTCTTTAATTCAATTGGCATTGTCCCGAGTTATAAGACTTCGATTTCGAAAAAATCAAGTGATTATGCTCATTTTTTTAGGGTTTCTACTAAAAAACAGATAGAAGCCCTGAGTAATTTTAAAGACAAAAAAACGCAAAGGAAGATTAATCAGGTATTAAGTAATTGCAAGGACATTAAATCAGTTGGATTTAAGCGAGTTAATTCTGATTTCTGTGCTGTTGAGATTAAAGAATTGAAGAAAGAATATAAAGAGGTTGATGTATATTCACTTGAGGTTAAAGATACTCAAACTTTTATAACCAGCCATGGTTTAATAGTCCATAATTGTTTCCCCAAAGACGTTAAGGCCTTGCATAATATTGCGTTTCAAGATGGTTATGATTTTAAGTTGCTTAAGAGTGTGATTCGGGTTAATCAGCAACAGCGGGAATTGGTGGCTAATAAAGTAAAGCGAATGCTTGGTAGAAAACTAAAAGGCAAAACAGTGGCGGTTTTAGGGTTAGCGTTTAAAAATAACACCGATGATGTGCGCGAGTCAGCCGCTATTGATATTATTAAAATACTGCAAAAATCAAAAATAAAAATTCAAGCATATGACCCGATTGCCATAGAAAACGCTAAAAAAGTCTTGGACCGAAAAATTAAATATTTTACTAATCCCTACAAAGCAGTGACTGGTGCTGACGCGCTGTTAATAGCTACCGAATGGCCGGAATTTATAGATTTAAATTGGAAAAGGATTAAAAAATTGATGAAATGTCCGAAAATTGTAGATGGCAGGAATTTATTAGAGAGGGCAGAAACGGAGGGGCTGGGGTTTGAGTATTGTGGAGTAGGTAAATGAATATTACTAATTCGCACTAATCTGTACACGAATTGCACCAATCACTAATCCTTTTATGAATAGTTTAGAAAAGAAATTTAAAACAAGATTGAAAAAAAACGAATTGATGAAAAATTATACGACTTTTAGAATTGGCGGACCGGCTAAGTATTTTTTGGAAGCCAAGTCGGGTGAGGAATTGGTGGAAGCGGTTGGGTTAGCAAAGGATGATGGATTAGATTATGCAGTGATTGGAAAAGGCAGTAATATTTTAGTGAGTGATCAGGGATATAATGGTCTTATTATAAAAATGTCGAATGTCGGACATCGGAAGTTAGATGACGCAAGGTTGCTAGTAGACGCTGGATTAGATTTGAAAAAGTTGTCACAGTTTGCGATGGAGAATGGATTAACTGGCGTAGAGTGGGCGATGGATGTCCCGGGAACAGTGGGCGGGGCTATAACTATGAATGCGGGTTGCTTTGGACAAGAGATGAAGGATTATGTGACAAAAGTTAAGTATTTAAATAGCCGAGCTTTGGATATTAAAAAAAGTCAAAACTCGAATATCTCAAATATTGCTCAAATTAACTCTAATAATAAATTTAATAAATTAATAAAAGGAATAAATAACAAACAATGTGAATTTGGTTACCGGGAGAGTATTTTTAAAAAGCATCCTGAATGGATAGTTTTAGAGGCAGAGCTGAAATTAAAAAAGGGCGATAAAAAGGATATAAAACAAAAAATCAAAGAACAGTTGAGTCAGCGAAGCCAGAAAATTCCCGGGAAGCCTTCAGCCGGGTCAATATTTAAAAAATATGAAATTCTTAAAGGTGAAAAGTTAAATGAAAAATTGGAGAGAATTTTGCAAAAAGAACACCCAGAGTTTATTAAAAACAATTATATTCCCGCAGGCTGGCTAATTGAGGAAGCAGGACTGAAAGGTAAAATAGTCGGAGGCGCACAGATTTCCGAAAAGCACGCCAATTTTATTGTTAACTTAGGTAAAGCAACCGCTGAACAGATTGTTATACTTATTGCGATAATTAAACAGAAGGTCAGAAATGAATTGGGTATTCAATTGCAGGAAGAGGTGATGTATTTGGGGTTTTGATTTGTACCGCAAAAGAACAAAAAACATAAATATTCAATAGTTTTGTAGTAAGTGGTGAATTTGTAGTATTTTGTGAGTTTGGTATTTTTGTGAGTTTTTTCTTGACAATAAAACTAATATCAGGTAATATTAGTAAAGTATAGAATTAACAGATTATCCAAAAATAAACCCTATTTCAAAGTCGTTAATGGTTTTTTAAAAACCCATATTTGAACGGCAGGTATTTTAGTATTTATTTTATGGCCAAAAATAAAGAATTTATAGAAACCGAAGGCACGGTTACAGAACTTTTACCTTCAGCTAGCTTTAAGGTAGAGCTTGAAGACGGTCGAGAGATATTAGCTTATCTTTCGGGCAGAATGCGGATTCATAGGATTCGTCTTTTACCCGGTGATAAAGTTAAAGTTGAAATGAGCCCGTATGATTTAGACAGGGGGAGAATAACCTATAGGTTTTAATTTTCACGAGGCACGATACACATGACATGAGGCAAAATATTAGTGTATCATGTTATGTGTATCGCGAATCGTGTTATTTATATGAAAGTTAGATCATCCGTTAAAAAAATATGTAAGGAATGCAAAATAGTGCGCCGTAAAAAACGTCTCTATGTTATTTGTCGTAACCCAAAGCATAAACAACGACAAGGCTAAAAAATATTAAAAATATGGCAAGAATAGCTGGAGTTAATTTACCCAATGACAAAAGGATAGAAATAGGTTTAACCTATATTTTTGGTGTTGGCCGGAGTTTATCAAATAATATTTTAAGTCAATTAAAAATTAACCCTGATACCCGGGTAAAAGATTTAAATGAAACTGATGCGAACAAGCTTAGGGATATCCTTGAAAAGAATCACCGTGTGGAGGGAGAATTAAAAAGAGAAATTTTAACCAATATTAAACGTTTGAAAGAAATCGGTTCTTATCGGGGAATAAGACATGCTAGACATTTACCAGTTCGTGGACAACGGACAAAAACCAACACCCGGACCGTTAGAGGTAATGTCAGACGGACAGCGACCAGCGGGCGAAAACGAGCGCTAGAGAAGACATAAAAGACATAAATACAATTCTTTGTAATAGTCCGATCACTTAGGCAGAAAAGTAAAAGGGTGGGCTTAATTAAGCTAAATAAATCAATAATTAAATTTCATGGCAGAAGATAAAAAAACAGAATTAAAAATTGAGAATAAGAATCAGTCATTGGATAACTTAGAAGTTAATGAAAACAAGGAAGATGGGCTCATTGTCCCTGAAAAAAAAGAGGGCCAGGTTAAAATTGAAAAAGGCAAAAAGGGCAAGAGTAAAAAAAGGAAAGTTATCAAGATGATTAAAAGTGGTCATGTTTATGTCCAAGCAAGTTATAATAATACAATAATAACAATTGCCGATCAAAATGGTAATGTGATTAGTTGGGCTAGCGCCGGGAAGTGCGGTTTTAAAGGTCCTAAAAAGGCAACTCCCTATGCGGCCGGGATAATAGTTAAAACAGCAGCCGAAAAAGCGATTAAAGAACGAGGTCTTAAAGAGGTCTATGTCTTTGTTAAGGGCGTTGGTGCCGGTCGGGAGGCGGCTGTTAGGGCTTTAAATGCGAATGGGTTGGCGGTACTATCAATAAAAGATGTTACTCCAACACCTCATAATGGATGTCGGCCGCCGAAGGTTAGGAGGGTATAATTTTATAAATTTTGTTTTTTTAAATAAATACGAGTGAGAAAATCGTTGTCAGAAATCAGAGAACAGTTACCGAAAACAGAAAGCTGAAGTCAGTTTTGGGGGTCGATAGTAAGACTTAAATCATGAATTTCAGGACTGTTCTCTGATTTCTAATTTCTGAAACCGACTTCGGCTTTCTGTCAACTGATTTCTATCAAATTTAAGCTCACAAATTGTGATAATAAAAATATCATGGCACGTAACCTAGATCCAAAATGTAAACAATGCAGACGAATTGGCGAAAAGCTCTTTTTAAAGGGCGAGCGTTGTAATTCGACAAAATGCGCATTAGTTAAGCGAAAGTATCCACCGGGTGTCCATGGCCCTAAACGAAGAATAAGAGTTTCGGAATATGGTTTGCAGCTGCGCGAGAAACAAAAAGCCAAAAAAATGTATAGATTAATGGAAACCCAATTTGCGAATTATGTGAAAAAAGCCATGAACCTAAGCGGCGACGCTGGCAATAATTTGTTGGGCCTGCTGGAACAAAGGCTGGATAGTGTTTTATATAGGACCGGCATAGTAAAATCCCGAGATGCAGCTCGACAGGCAATATCTCATGGTTTGATTAAGGTTAATGGCAAAAAGGTTGATATTCCATCTTATATTCTTAGGGTCGGTGAAGTGGTTACTGTTAAAGACTCCAGCATCCTTGTTAAACAGTTTAAGGAGGAGGGCGCTAAAACTAAGAAAGAGAACGAATCTTTACCAAACTGGATAAGTTTGGATCCAAAAATTTTAGAAATTAAAGTATTAACTGCGCCAGATGCGGCTGATTTGCCGCACAACCTGGATATTCGATTAATTATTGAGTATTACTCTAGATAATTCTTTTCTGTTCGTCAATTTTTTGTGTGTATTTGTTTTCATTTTCCGCGTGTTATCGTCTTTATAATTATTTAAAAATTAAAACACACAAAGGTTTTACAAAAGCACATGAAAAATGAAATATTCACTTAATAAATTTTTAAAATAAAACTATGCAAAAAATTCCTTTACCAAAAAATATTAATGTGGAAGAAGACAAGGAAAACAAAAATCACGCTATCGTGACAATTGGTCCTTGTTACCCTGGTTATGGAACCACTATTGGCAATGCCCTAAGAAGGGTTTTACTTTCTTCTTTACCGGGTGCGGCAGTTACCGCTTTCAAAGTTAAGGGTGCCCCGCACGAGTTCTCAACGATTCCTGGAGTAAAAGAAGATGTGGTGGACATAATGTTAAATTTAAAGCAACTTCATCTGCGAGTTTTCAATGAGGAGCCGGTAGAACTTAATTTAAACGTTAAGGGAGAGAAACCGGTAAAAGCCTGTGATATCAGTAAGAATTCTGATGTAGAGATAATTAATCAAAACTTGGTGATTTGTCATTTAACCGATAAAAATGTCAAATTAGAAATGAAGATTTGGGTTGAGCCGGGACGGGGGTACGTTCCTGTTGATGAGAAGAGAGACGTGAAGCCAGAAATAGGCGTTATTCAAATTGATGCTTTTTATAGTCCGATAGAAAAAGTCGGTTTTAGGAAAGAAAATGTCCGTGTGGGCGAAAGAACTAATTATGACAAGTTGATTTTAGACATTGAGACCGATGGTACGATTACTCCCGAAGGGGCGGTATTGGAGGCAGGGAAGATTTTAGTTGAGCAATTTAGTTTTGTAGCTAGCGATGGAAAAGTTGAAGAAAAAAAGGAAGACGAACAGGGGATCAGTGAAGAGGTCGATGTCCCCAAAGAGGAAAAAGTAGAGGATAGCGAAACAGCCGGAGAAGATGAGGAGGCGAAAGAGGAAAAACAAGAAGAAAACCAGGAAGAGAAACCTGCCTCGCCAAGTCAAGGCGAGCCAAAGAAGAAGCGGGGAAGACCGAAGAAAGTTGAAAAAGTTATAAGTTAGACTAGTTACCTGCCTGCCGTCAGGCAGGGATCGATTATTAGTTAATTGATTTATTTTTTATGAGACACCAAAAGAAGGGACGGAAATTGGGGAGGAAGACTGGACCGAGGACAGCTTTGATGAAAAATCTAGCTGATAGTTTGATTTTGTATGAAAAAATTAAGACTACGGAAGCCAAAGCTAAAGAACTACGCCCGTATGTGGAACGACTACTTACCAGTGCTAAAAAAAATACATTGGTAGCCCGGCGGACGCTTATCTCTAAATTAAAGACCGAGAACGCAGTGAAAAAAACTTTGGAGGTATACGGTCCGAAATATAAAGACAGAAAAGGCGGATATACGCGGATTGTAAAACTGGAACCACGAAAGGGTGATGGCGCGCAGATGGCACAGATTGAATTTGTATGATTGGAGATAATTGATAATTTTTTAAAAACTTTGTTTATCGCAATAAATTAACCTAATTGAGAATGGTCAAATCTATAGAGCGAAAAAAACATACTATTGACGCGACAGGTAAAGCACCGGGCAGGTTAGCCAGCGGGATTGCCATAATTCTGCGCGGGAAAAATAAATCTAATTTTGTGCCTTATCTAGATCAAGGTGATTTTGTGATTATTGAAAATGTTGGTAAAATGAAATTTACTGGTAAAAAATTAGAACAAAAAGAATATTTTAGCCACTCTACATACCCAGGTCATCTAAAACGCAGATCAGTTAAAGCAGTCTTTGCTGAAAATCCCGGCTTAGTATTACAGAAAGCCGTGAAAAACATGTTGCCAGCGAATAAGCTGCGGGACGGGATGATGAAGAGATTGGTTATTAAATGAGGCGATGATTTATCTTATAAATTCACCTAATTCACCTAATTTCTAATTCACCTAATAAAAATCCAAATTCAAAATGTCAAATATCAAATCAATAACAAAATCTAAAATCCAAACTAAAAAAATTGACATTAAATCATTTGTCATTGATTTGATATTTTAAATTTGGATTTTTGAATTACTTTATAATTATGTATCCGACCGCTAAAAAAGAAAAAACTGAAGATAAACCCACCAATAAAGGAAAATATTTTTATGCTGTTTCTGGTCGCAAAAGTTCAAAAGCGACTAGCCGTCTTTATCCGAAAGGTAAAGGAAGGATTACGGTTAATGAAAAGGATTATAAAGAATATTTTCCTTATTTTGAATTTCAGCAAATTGTTGAGGCCCCATTAAAATTGGTAGGTGAAGATGGTAAGATAGACCTCACGATTCGTGTCAAAGGCGGGGGTACCCGCGGCCAGGCTGAAGCAGTTAGAAGCGCAATCGCTAAATCTTTAGATAAATATAATAATGAATATCATACTTCTTTGAAAAAAGATGGTTTTTTAACAAGAGATCCGCGGAAAAAGGAAAGGAAAAAACCCGGACTTAAAGGAGCGCGAAGGGCGCCGCAGTGGGCGAAGCGGTAATCTTGGATTAATTAATTTACTGATATATAATTACCCCGTGCCAAGCGGGGTTTTTGTGTGGTATAATGTTAGTAACTAGGGACTGATAATAAAATAATCTATGAGTAAGATCGCCCGCAACACAACTTATTTAACTGCCGCCTATGTCTTTCAAAAAGCCACGGCTTTTGTTTATTTTGCTTTGATTGCCAGGCATTTTGGCGTGGATTTGCTCGGAAAATATACGTTTTCTGTATTTTTTGTTATGCTTCTCTCAATTTTAATCGATTTGGGTCTCAATCAAGTTTTGACCAGAGAAATTGCCAAATATCCAGAAAAAACTAATGAATATTTTGACAATATTTTTAGCTTTAAGATTTTATTGGGCATCGTGGTCTATGGCTTGGCGATTTTCTTAGTGTATGTTTTGGGGTATCCGCAGATTACTAAAAATTTGGTGATGATCACTGGCGTGATAATGTTTTTCGATGGTTTAACGCAAACCATGCATGCCACTATGCGCGGTCATCAGAATTTAAAATACGAAAGCATTGGCACTGTAATTTATCAAACCGTGGAAATTGGAATCGGGGCTTGCGTGCTTCTTTTTCACTGGCCAATTTATGGTTTAGCAATTGCAATTTTGGGTGGTAGTTTGGGAAATTTTACTTACACGATTTCAAGAATTGTCAACGTTTTTAAAGTAAAAATCGGCATTCTTTTTGAAAAAGCCGTGATTAAAAATTTATTACGTTTAGCTGCACCATTTTTTATTGCTGGCGTTTTTATAAAAGTTTATTCTCATATTGATTCTGTACTTTTAACTAAACTGGCCGGCGATGCTGCCATGGGATTTTACAGCGTACCGTATAAGCTCGTATTTTCATTGCAAGTCTTGCCCATGGCTTTTGGCGCCAGTGTTTATCCGGCTTTTTCGCATTATTGGCTTAAGTCTCGCGAGCTGCTTAAAAATACTTTTGAAAAATCCTTTTTCTATTTAATGGTCACGGTATTGCCAATAACATTTCGCACTATTGCATTGGCCGATCAAATTATTGTCAAAGTGTACAGCAATCAATACGAACCTTCTATTCTCGCTTTGAAAATTTTAATTATCAGCGCTTTTTTTTCATTTTTAACTTTTCCTATTGGCGCGCTTCTCAATGCTTGCGACCGGCAGAAAACCAATACTCGCAACATTGGAATTGTTATGGTTATTAATATTGTTTTAAATTTAATACTGATACCCCGCCTTTCTTTTGTCGGCGCTAGTATTGCCGCTTTATGCAGCCAAGTCCTTCTTTTTACGTTGGGCTTGGCCTATGTTTCCGGGATTATTCATTATGACAAAAAATATTTGGGATGGTCATTTATTAAAATTGTATTAGCGAGTGCTGTAATGGGTGGTTTAGCTTATCTTGTTAAAGATCAGGTTCATGTGGTTTTTAATATTGCAATTGCGGGGTTGGTGTATATTGGGATGATTATGGTTAGCGCCACCGTATCAAAAAGTGACATTAAAGAGATGCTCCGTTTGGCGAAATTTAAGAAAATGGATAAAATTTAGCATGGAGCCATTCGCACGAATGGTTCCAGAGATAAAATATAAATTATGAAGAAAATTTTACTAATTACATATTATTTTCCGCCCAAAATTGGCGGCGGCGAAGAATATCTCTATAATATATATAAACGACTGCCAGTAGATAAAGTGGTTGTTTTAGCCGATGACAAGGCGGGGAGCGCGCAGGTTAAGTTTGATAAACAGCAAAAGTTTAAAATCCATCGCACTAATTTTTTTGCTGGTAAATTGAAACCTACATGGCGGCCGCTAATAAAAATTGTCAAACTAATTATTCAAAAAGAAAATATCAAAGTCATTCATTTTGGCCATTATGCTCATTATATTTTGTTGGCCAGAATTGTGAAGCTGCCATATTTAATTTATATCCAGGGTTCTGATTTTACTTCTTATTCAAAATCTTGGTTTGGCAGGTGGCTGATGAAGTTCAACCTAAGTAAAGCAAAATTAATTATCACTACCAGTCAATTTTTGAAGAACGGGGTTGTTGGGCTAGGCGTTGAAAATAATAAAATTGAGGTTGTGCACCCATGGTTGGATTTAGAAAAATATGATTTCAAAGCTGTCGATGAAGGTGAGATTCGCGAATCTCACCTTCAAGTGAACGATAAAAAAATAATCCTCTCAGTCGGCCGCCTTCACAAAGTTAAAGGATTTGATTTAGTAATCAAGGCCTTGCCAAAAATTTTAAAACAAATCCCTAATGCAATTTATGTTATTGTTGGAGACGGCCAAGAAAAGGAGAATCTAAAAAATTTGGCTGTCAAACAAAATATCGCAGACAAAGTTATTTTTGCCGGTGAAATTAAAAATAAAAAAGAACTTTCAAAATATTACGGGTCAGCCGATGTTTACGCTGGTCCATCAAGAGCAGAAGGATTCGGCATTGTTTTTCTGGAAGCCCGGGCATTTAGTTTGCCAATTGTGGCGAGTGATGTTGGGGGAGTGAAAGAGGCGGTTGAAGATGGGGGAGTGTTGATTAAGTCGGAAGATGTAGAAGATTTGAGTCAGAATATTGTAAAAGTTCTCAAAGAAAATAAAAAATATGAGCCGGATAAAAATTTTGATTGGGATAAAAAAATGGAAAAAATAAAAGAAATACTTTATGAAAATACGGTATGACCGTTTGGACGGTCATACTATACTAAATATTAAAATCCAAAAGTTCCTATGCCTTATTACAACATTCGAAAACTCCAAGGAAAACATCAAAAAATCGTACTGAATGAATTCTATAAAGCAGTGGCTAGCCTAAAAACCAAAAAGGAAGTGGAAAAATTCTTTGCCGAACTCCTAGAACTTACAGAAATTACCATGCTCTCACGTCGCTTGATAGCCGCCGAAAAACTTTATCAAGGCAAAACCTTTGACAAAGTAGCCCAAGAATTAAAGATGGGTAAAGATACAGTTACCAAGGTTAGTCACTGGCTTCAAGAAGGAGAAGGTTATAAATTAGTAGTTAAGAGGTTGAAAAAGTCTAAAAAGAAGTGAAAGAATTTTAAACTATAATGAATTACCCCGCCGCCATTCGGCCTGAGCTCATAGCCGAAGGCAAGCGGACGGGGTATTAAAAATTCCCAATAAACTATAATATGACCGTCCAAACGGTCATACTATAAAGCTATGTTAATTTTGGTTTGATAGTTTGGACTGTCATACTATAATTATTTTAAAAAACTACTGAACTAATCACCTGAATAGTTCATTGCTAAAAATAAAAAAATCCCAATCCGTGAAAGTAAATTGGGACAAAATAATAGCGGGTATTATCAAGTGGATTGTATTTTATGCATTAAAGTATCGCGACATGACCGTTTAAACCAGAAAGGGCCCAGAAACGCAAAGGCTAATTTGGTCTTCCTGTCATCTGCATTGGGATAATACCCCATAGATTCTTGATAAAGGGTTCCCCCTATAGAAATGGCAACCCAAAGAACAAGTATCACAGTGGCTATGATAGAGTATAATAACCACATAGCTGTTCCCCCTTTGATAGTTTGAATGTTTTGTTATTTGTTGTTTATTTAAAACATTCCCTAAATAAATATTACATGGCAATTCAATTTATGTCAACTCCCATAATCTCCATCATCATCCCAACCTATAACAGCGCCCAAACTTTGCCAAAATGTTTGGAATGTATTTTTAATTTACCCTGTACCCAAGCAAAGCAAGTGGTTCAGGGTCAGACTTATAAAAATTTAGAGGTGATTGTGGTTAATGACGGATCAACGGATGAGACAATGGAGGTTTTGAAAGAATATAAATTGGGTAGCGATGGGTCCCTTGACCCATCGCGAGAGGTCGGGTCAAGGGACCCGACCCACCCGGTGAAAGTTATCCACCAACAAAACCAAGGCGCGCCAGCCGCCAGGAACAGGGGATTTAAAGAATCAAAAGGCGAATATTTACTTTTTGTTGATGCTGATGTTTATTTAAAACCAAGTTGCATCCAGAAAATGTACCAAACTTTGCAAAAATATCCAGAAGCGGCTTATGCTTATTCGTCATTCAGATGGGGCTGGAAAAAATTTAAACTCTGGAAATTTGACGCAGAAAAACTCAAACAAATGCCTTATATCCACACTTGTTCTTTAATTCGCCGTGAAGCCTTTCCTGTCTCTGGTTGGGACAAATCACTCAAAAGATTCCAGGATTGGGATCTTTGGCTGACAATGTTGGAAAGTGGTCATCCGGGTATCTGGATTCCGGAAGTTTTATTTACCACCTCAACCAAAAAAAATACCATAAGTTCGTGGATACCGAGATTTATTTATAATCACCTTTCATGGCTTGACAAAAAAAGAGTGGATGCGTATAATAAAGCTAAGGGTATCATTTTTAAAAAACATGGATTATGAAAGAAACTAAAATTTATAAATACACAGCTATTTTTGAGCCGGCACAAGAGGGTGGCTATATTGTTAGAGTACCCATGCTCCCTGGTTGCCGAACCCAAGGTGAAACTTTTGAAGAAGCAAAGAAAATGATTAAAGATGCTATTAAATCCTATCTCACAGTTTTAAAAGAGGATGGCGATAGAATACCCAAGGAAGAAGAGGAATTGATTGAGACCAGAATAGCTGTGCCTGTACAAATTTGATATGAGTTCAAAACTCCCTTCAGTAAAACCCAAAGAGCTTATAAAAGCCCTACTAAAGTTAGGATTTATAAAACGCCGTCAAACAGGGAGCCATTTAGTGATGCGCCATCCCCAGACAAAAGAAATAGTTATAATTGCGATTCATCCAAGAGATCTTAAGAGAGGATTTTTAAAAGATACATTAAATCAATTGGGAATATCAGTGGAGGAGTTTAGAAAACTAAAATAGATTTCCCCCTTTTTTCTGGGAGGTGAGAATAAGATAGGGAAAAGAAAAGCCGCCTATTAGTCATTCCGAATAGGCGGCTTTTCTTTTTCCTAAAAATCCGCTAAAATAGGGTTATGAATGAAAAAGTTGATTTATCTATAATTATTGTTTCTTGGAATGTCAAGGAATTGCTTAAAAAGTGCCTTGGCTCTATTTATAATAATCAAGGTGATTTGAAGCTTGAAATTTTTGTGGTTGATAATGCGTCTAAAGATGGAAGCATCGAAGAAATTGAGAAACTAAGCCAGCCAGAGGCTGGTCAGCCTTTGGCTGAAAATAAAGAAATAAAGGACTTGAATTTGAAAATTATTAAGAATAAGAAGAATTTGGGCTTTACTAAGGCGAATAATCAGGCGATAAAAAGAGCTCAAGGCGAATTTATTTTATTATTAAATCCAGATGCCGAGGTAATTAATGGCGCCTTGGAAAAGATGGTTGAGTTTATGCGTGAGCATAAAAAGTGCGGAGTGGCGGGGTGTAAATTATTGAATTCTGATGAGAGTCTGCAGCCATCAGTGCGAAGATTCCCAACATTTTGGTCGCAGGCGATGATAATGTTAAAATTGCATCATTTGTTTCCCAATGCCGGACCAATAAAAAAATATTTTGCCAAGGATTTTGATTATCGAGGTATGGGTCAAGGGACCCATACCTACCCGTGCGACCAAGTCATGGGCGCTTTTTTTATGATTCGGCGCGAGGTGATTGAAAAAATTGGAATGCTTGATGAAAATTTCTTTATTTGGTTTGAAGAAGTTGATTTTTGTAAACGGGTTAAAGATGCTGGCTGGCAAGTTTGCTATACACCGGAAGCCGAGATAATCCATCATGGCGCTCAAAGTTTTAAGCAAGTGTTGAGTTTTAAAAAACAACGAATGTTTAATCGAAGCTTGCTATACTATTTCAAGAAGCATAAACCCTGGTGGCAATGGTTGGGGTTGATGTTGCTACAGCCAATAAGTTTAGGGTTGTCGGTGATAATTCAAATATTTGCTAAAAAAAGTAATAAAGTAATCGAGTAATCAGGTAATAAGGTCGAGAATTTATTATGTACCAGATTACTTTATTACTTTTTTACTCAATTATTTTATGTTTGGACAATTTTTTAAGAAAACATTACTTTTTGTTATTTTAGCAGAGCTTTTTTCATTGCTCGCTTTTTTGGTTCTCCAATTCATGCCTTTTGCCTTTTGGATTTTGGTGGGTTTATTTTTCATAATCTGTCTTTGGAAAATAGAGTATGGGTTATACCTGCTGTTAGCCGAGCTTTTTATTGGCTCCAAAGGTTATTTATTTTTTTATGAAGTGGGCGGTGTTCTCGTTTCAATTCGAATCGCTCTTTTTTTGGTGTTTATGGCGGTCTGGTTAAGTAAGACACTGATAGCCACGGATTTCATACGGATAGCCACAGATCACGGATTTAAACTGACAAAATTCCATATTTTCAATAAAAGAATTATTCCAGCCAAAGGCTGGTCCGCCTCTGGCGGAACTTATTACTTATTACTTATTACTTTTATAGTAATCGGATTAGCCAATGGATTACTACGAACTAGTCCATTCAACGATGTCTTTTTTGACTTTAACGCTTGGGTCTACTTTGCCTTGTTCATACCATTTTTAGATATTATTAGGTCTCAAAAAGTTATAAATAACATTATCCAGATTTTCATCGCAGCCATTACCTGGATAGCCGTGAAGACAATAGTGGTATTTTATCTATTTGGTCATCAGTTTTTTAATATCACTCCATTTTACAAATGGCTTCGGGATTCCGGAGTGGGGGAGATAACTTTGATGGCTGGTAATTTTTATCGAGTGTTTTTCCAGTCGCAGATTTTTATAATTATTGGCGCGATGTTACTTGTTGGTTTGTTAATTTATAATGTTAGGACTAATAAAAGAAATTTATTACTTTATTATCAGCCAAAGGCTGACCAGCCTCTGGGTGGCTTTATTACTTTATTACTTTTTACTTCTATAATCATCAGTTTTGCGCGAAGTTTTTGGGTGGGCTGGATTGCTGGTTTGGGCCTACTCTTTTTATATTTAATATTGAAGGAAAAATTTTCTTGGCCAATGATTCTTAAAACAGTTGGAGCATTTTTGGTTTTTCTGATCATTTCGTCAGGAATAATTTTTGGAATCATGAAACTCCCGCCAAAAACAAGCAACAATGCTTCTTTTGCTAGCTTGGTTGAAAAGCGGGTTTCCACTATTGAAGCCGCTGGTTCAAGCCGAATAAATTTGCTAAAACCGCTTCTGCAAGAAAATTTAAAACATCCAATTTTGGGTGCTGGTTTTGGCGCCACGGTGACTTACCAAAGCAATGACCCGCGGATTAGAACCGAGCTTAATCCAGAGGGTTGGTATACAACTTATGCTTTTGAATGGGGATATTTGGACATTTGGTTAAAAATAGGGATTATCGGACTGGCTGTATATTTATTATTTATTTTGATGATTATGAAACAAGGACTGAAAAAGTTTAAGGGAATTGAGAATAATGGTTTGAATAAGGGAGTGTGTTTAGGATTATTGGCGGGGATGGCTGTTTTACTAGTTATTAATATCTTTAGTCCTTATTTAAATCATCCCTTGGGGATCGGGTATATTTTGTTGTGCGGGGCGATATTTACATCATTGAAAAGTAAGGTGGACTATTCGGGCGAATAGTCCACTGATAAATTTTACGGTTTGACGGTTTGAACTGTCATGCCGAAAAAATTTGACCGTTTGGACGGTCATAGTATAGTTATGCAATTTGACATAATGAACCATCATACCGTTAAATTTTTGCAAAAAGAAAAAGGAACCATTCGCGCGAATGGTTCCATGCTCATTATTTATAAAATGAGATCAATCCGTGATAATACTTGCTTTATTGATAAATTCATCCCAGTGATGAGTTTTAAAAATTCCTTTGATGCCCTCCACATCTTCCGTGAAATTTTTCGGAAGTTGCCAGCCCCTTTCATGAACGTAAATAAACCCCATCTTTTCATATATCTATCCCCGGATTCACTCCTTTCCACCCCTGGTGTAGCAGGTTGTAAGGCGTGCCTTTCGGTAATATGATACCCGCATCATGACTCAAATTATCTGGTCTATAAGAACAAACGCAAAACATGGTTTCTTCTTCTAATCTTCGTCTCATTTTGTGTTCCCCTAAGTTTGATTATAGAGTGTACTATATGGACTATTATCGTATTATTATACTAAATCAATTCTCAAAAAATGTCCCCCCTCATCACAATCGTCATCATCACCTGGAACAGCCGCAAATTTTTGCCATACTGCCTGGAATCAATCTTTGAACAAACATTCAAGGATTTTTCAATTATTATTGTTGACAATGGCTCAACTGATGGTACAGTTGAATATATCAAACAAGAGTATCCCATGGCGACCTGTTTAAAGAATTTTAAAAATCTTGGTTTTTGCCGCGCTAATAATCAGGGCATTCATTTGGCAAAAGGCGAGTATGTTTTGCTATGCAATACTGATATAATTTTGAAAAATGATTTTTTAAAAAATGCGATGAAGACAATAGAATCTGATAAAAATATTGCTAGTGTGGGCGGAAAATTGCTTAAAGCTAAATGGGACTCTGAAGAATTGCCAAAACCCATAAAAACTGATATAATAGACTCTTGCGGTTTGCGGGTTTTAAAAAGTCACCACGTTGTAGAGCGGGGTGAAAATGAAAAAGATGAAGACCAGTACAGCAAACCGGAAGAAATTTTTGGAATTTCTGGTGCCTTAATGCTTCTTCGTAAGTCAGCTCTTGAAGACATTAAATATAAAGAAGAATATTTTGATGAAAATTTCTTTTCCTATAAAGAAGACGTTGACTTAGATTGGCGATTCCGTCTGGCTGGGTATATATCTCGGTATAATCCCCAAGCTCACGCTTATCATTTTCGGGGTGTAAGCAAAGGTGATGACCGCAAAACACGCTCAAAGTTAATAAATCAATTATCCTACAAAAATCACTTACTATCACTCCTCAAAAATTTGACTTTTGCCAACCTGGTTTTTTACTTTCCTTTTATATTTTTTTATGAGCTGAAAAAGTTGGTTTATGTTTTGCTTTTCGAGCAGTCAACATTTCCTGGTTTATTCAAATTTTTTAGTCAGTTAGGCGAGACTTTGGATAAGAGGAGATTTATTATGAAAGGGAAGCAGGTGAGCGATAAAGAGATAAGGGGGTGGATTACCTAATTTACTATTTATCATTTACTATTTACTATTCTTTTTGTGGAGGACCGAAGGTTAGTATATCAGTATAATTTTGAATAGTAAATAATAAATAGTAAATAATAAATGGTGGAATTATCAATAATCATTTTAAATTACAAGCAACGGGGACTAGTCAAGCAGTGTGTCAAAGGGATATTGTCCCTATGTTTAGTTTTTGATTACGAAATTATTGTTGTTGACAATGATTCTCGTGATGGGTGCCTAAAAATGATTAAAAAGCAATTCAATAACTCCAGAATTAAGACTATTCAATCAGATAAAAATCTTGGCATGGGTGCGGGTAATAATTTGGGTATTAGACAAGCGCAAGGTGAATATATTTTAATTCTTAATCCTGATATTACATTGCTTGAAGGCGCTATTGAGAAAATGATTAAGTTCATGAAAGAAAGCTCTAGGGTTGGTATTCTGGCGCCAAAATTACTTAATCCAGACAGAAGCGTGCAATACGCGCAATTCCGATTCCCAGATTTTTGGCGGCCGCTTTACCGCCGTACTCTGTTAGGTAAAACCGCTTGGGGCAAAAAAAGATTAGAAGACTTTTTAATGTTTGATTGGGATAGAAAGTCCGCGCGAAAGATTGATTGGGCGCTCGGAGCTTGCCTGTTAATTCGTAAGCTAGCGCTTGATTCTATCGGACTTTTTGATGAACGATTCTTCTTGTTTTTTGAAGATACTGATTTATGCCGGCGGTTTTGGAACAATAGTTGGGAAGTATGGTGTCTGCCAGAAGCAGAAATGGTTCATTATCCGGAACGGCTTTCTGCTAAAAAAATAAATTTACAAAATTTATTTTCAAAACCAGTCCGAGCGCATTTAATTTCGCAGATGAAATATTTTTGTAAGTGGAGAAAATACACTAATTAACACTAATCTATACGCGAATTTCACTAATCACGAATAAAATTTTAATATGGACCATTCACAGACATACTTCAATATATTTAATATGACAAACTGACACAACACCGAATTAATAACTTATAACCAATCTAACCAGTAACTAGTTTTTTTATGACCTACGACATCATCAATAAAACCAACCAAGAACTTGAAGTTAAAGTTACTGTTCCAGTAGTAGAGCTTCAAGAAGCTACTAAAAAAACAGCTAACAAACTCTCAAAAGAGATCAAAATTGACGGCTTTCGGCCGGGTAAAGCGCCGTACGAGGTTGTCAAAAAGTATGTGGGTGAGATGAAAATTTTTGAAGAAACAGCTAGTGAATTAGTGGCTAAATATCTTAACGAAATCATTATTAAAGAAAACTTGGATATCATGGGCCAGCCAAAAGTTGATTTAGAAAAACTAGCGCCCGGAAACGAGTTTAGCTTTAAGGCGGTTTTTACATTACTGCCAACCGTAACCTTGCCTGACTTCTCTAAGATTAAAATTGAGAAACATGAAGTAAAAGTTAACGAGGAAGATATTAATAAATCTTTGGAAGAACTAAGAAAGACGCGGGCTAAAGAAGTCCTAGAAAAACGACCAGCCCAAAAAGGTGATAAATTAGAAGTTGATTATGAGGTATATGTTGACGGCAAATTGATTAAGGGCGGCAAAGCAGAAAAACAGAGCGTGATACTTGGTGAGGGCCTAATGATCCCTGGGTTTGAAGATAAACTGATTGGCGCAACCGCTGACCAAGACAAAGAATTTGAATTAACTTTTCCTAAAAATTATGTTCCTGAACTGGCCGGCAAAAAGGCGAGGTTCAAAGTCAAGGTGCGGGGCGTATATAAACAAGAGTTACCCCATCTTGACGATGATTTTGCTAAAAGCTTAGGAAAAAATTCAATCATTGATTTAAAAAAACAAATGCAAGAAAATCTTTATTTGGAAGTCGAGCAAAAAGAAAACGAACGCCAAGAATTAGAAATGTTGGATAAAATTGTTCAAGCGGCATCAATTACCTTTATTCCGGAATCATTAGTAAAAAATGAGCAAGAACAAATGTTAAAAGAAACGAAATTTCAAATAGAACATGGCGGAGGCAAGTTTGAAGATTATCTTTCACACCTCAAAAAAACCGAAGAAGAAGTAAAAAATGGTTTCGAGAAAGAGGCAGAGAAAAAAGTAAAATTAAATCTGTTGTTTCGTAAATTGATTATTGATAATAAGATTAAAGTTGATGAAAAAAGAGTTGATGAGGAGGTTGAACGGCAAGCCAAAGCTTATGCTTCTATGCCGGAGATGGTGGAGAAAATGAAGAGTGATAATTATTGGGTTTATTTAAGGGAAATGATGTTGAATCGGAAGGTGATTGAATGGTTGAATAACACGATAGTCCGCGATTGACATTTCCTCTAAACCTGATAATCTAAAAAGAGTTATAAGCTAGACTGGTTATTAGTTATAAGTTATATTTTTTCACTATCTGTGTTTTTATATTTTTAAGTTTGTGTTTTTTATTTTTTATATTTCATTTTTTATTTTGTAAAACGTGTTCATAAAAAAAATCGGAATTGACTTAGGCACTGCCAATACCCTAGTTTTTCTCCCAAAACGAGGCATTGTTGTTAATGAACCCAGTGTGGTGGCTATTTCTAAAATAGACAAAAAGGTTTTAGCGGTCGGGAGTGAGGCCAAGGAAATGCTTGGCCGGACACCGGACACCATTATTGCCTTAAAGCCCTTGAAAGATGGCGTGATTGCTGATTATAAAACTACCGAAGCCATGCTACGTTATTTTATTGGCAAGGCGATTGGCGGTTTTCGTTTATTCCGGCCAGAGGTTATGGTTTCGGTACCCGCCGGGATTACTTCAACAGAGAAACGAGCAGTTATTGACGCTACTATGACCGCAGGCGCTAAAGCGGCCTATATTATTAAAGAACCCATTGCCGCAGCTATTGGCGCCAATATCCCGATTGGTTCCGCTTCCGGCCACATGATAATTGATATGGGCGGCGGGACCAGCGAGATGGCAGTTATTTCTTTAGGCGGTATTGTGGCATCTACTTCAGTTCGGGTAGCTGGTAATAAGTTTGATATAGCAATCTCTAATTATATTAGAAAAAAGTATAATTTGGCAATTGGGGAGCGGACTGCTGAACGAATTAAAATTGAAATTGGTTCGGCCCTGTATTTAGAAAAAAAATTGAGCACTGATATCCGTGGTCGTGATATGATTAATGGTTTACCCAGGACCATTACGATAACCTCTGATGATGTTACTGCGGCTATCCAAGATGAATTAGAAGAGATTATCTCGGCTTTAAAATCGGTTTTGCACAAGACCCCCCCAGAACTTTCAGCTGATGTTATGGATAAAGGCATGGTCCTGGCTGGCGGCAGCAGCATGCTTAGGAATATTGATAAATTATTTTCCCAAGCCACTGGCGTACCGGCTTATGTTGCTGATGAGCCCCTGCTTTGCGTAGCCCGGGGTACGGGTATTGCTCTGGATAATTTAGAAAGCTATAAGAGGTCGATATTGGCAGCGAAATAGATTTCTTTTGCTTATCTTTTTTAATTATGTTAAAATTAAAACATGAAAGATGTAGATTTCAACTGGAGCATCATTGGCCATAAACGTATTTTAAATTTCCTGGAAAAAAGCATTAAATTTCAAAATTTAAGCCATGCCTATTTGTTTTATGGAACCGGCGGACTGGGTAAGCATTCTTTGGCGACTAAATTTATCCAGATTTTACAATGTGAAAATGATAAAAAATTACCTTGCGGCCAATGCTCAATGTGTCAGCAAGTACAAAAGGGTATTCATCCGGATGTTTATTTTCTTAAGAAAGAAGAGGATAAAAAAAATATCAGTATTGAGCAGGTTAGGGTCCTTCAGAGAAAATTAAGTATGCGCTCTTTTGCTGGCTCTTTTAAAATCGCCTTAATTAATGAGGCGGAAGTTCTATCAAGAGAGGCTTGGGACAGCTTGCTCAAAACTTTAGAGGAACCAACCCCGAGGACAATTATTATTTTGATCACTAACAGTATTAATGTCCTGCCGAAAACAATCCTTTCCCGCAGTCAACTATTACGATTTTTACCAGCGCCAAGCTCCCAGATAATAGATTATTTAACTCACAATTTAGGTATTGAGCCCGGGCAAGCAGAAATGTTAGCCCAAATAAGCCTAGGCAAGCCTGGATTAGCAATCAATTTTTTACAAAATCCTGGCCTTTTAGAAAATTATCAAAAAAGTATTAATGATTTCCTGGGTATCTTAAATAGTGATATGAATCAACGGATGACCAGTATTGACCGCCTGATTCCTGGCGATTACAAATTTTTAAACAAAATAGAATTATTACAAAATACTTTATTTGTCTGGAAATTAGTGGTGCGCGACTTACTGTTGTTAAAGACTTCGCCCGCATCAATCACTAATGTAAATTTAGGGGATAAGTTAAAAGACATCAGCACAAATTATTCTTCTACAAAGTTAAAAAATATATTAAAAAACATATTAAAAACCCAAGAGCTTTTAGGCCTAAATGTTAGCCCAAAATTAGCTCTTAACAATTTGGTTCTAAACATATGAAAAAAGTTTTGCCTTTTGCGTTAGTTATATTGGCACTGCTAATAACTTCCGCCTGCACTTTAGGCGGAAAAAAACCACCCCCCTCATATCCTGGCGGTGTCTTTAAAACCTTTGATGCCGCTCTTACCTGGGACCATAAAGTCATGGTTAGCCAAATAGGCGCGGCTCAACAAACAATCAATGACGTTAACGTGAGAAAATTATCATTTTTTCCGAAAACCACTAAAAGTTTGTATCTTTTGCCGGAAGGAGAAGGGTTTTATGTTAGCTATAACAATGGAGAAACCTGGATTCCGCAGTTAATGGATAAGGGTGTTATAAATGATTTAGATATTGACCCGCAAAACAGGGGTTACATTTTCGTTGTGGTCAATGATATCGTTTATCGGCTCGAGCAGTGTTGTGATGAGTGGTCAAAGGTTTATTTGGAAACACGGGGTAATATTTTAACCAGTATTGCTATTAATCCTAAAAATCCCCAAGAAGTTTATTTTACAACCTCCAAGGGGGAGTTATTCAAAAGCAATAATCATGGCGACTCTTGGACAGTTATTAAACGTCTAGAAATCTTTATCCAGGAATTAATCATCAATCCCCAAGATCAGAATATAATGTATATTATTGCGAACCAGGGTATATACAAAAGTAAAGATAAAGGTATAACCTGGAATAAGATTGACAGCCTAAGCCAGTACCCGGGAACAGGGGAATTGTATCATTTTGTATTTAATCCTAATAAATGGGATTCCTTTTTCTATGTTTCTAAATATGGTATCCTGAAAACTGATGATGGAGGAGAAACTTGGCACGATATTAGCTTGTTGACTCCACCAGGCGCGGTGAGAATTCACGCTTTTACATTTAACCCAAAGAATTTGGAAGAAATGATATATGCTACTGCCAATACGTTATACAAAACAGCAGACGGAGGCGAAAAGTGGGAAACAAAATCATTACCCACAAAGAGCCCGCCAACCTTTCTTTTGACCGATCCCGAGCACTCCAATGTTATTTATCTAGGGACAAAGACTGCATCGGTTCAATAAAGATACTTAAAAGGGATAAGAAGGCTTGATGGGGCGGACATGGCTATCAGGCAAGAGGGCTATAAGGCGATACCGCCTTCTTATGCCTTCTTATTTCCCTAAATTTTTATGAAAAACAAAAGATTACAAAGTCATAAAAAAATGATTGTATGGCAAAGTATTGATCAACTTGACTTTATTGTGCAGAAAATTTTAAAAAGAATACCTCGGCATGAATTTAAAATGAAAAGTCAGATCGATAACGCGTCGGATTCTATGGGTTCTAATTTTGTAGAAGGTTATTATAGTGGCTCATTGGGTGAGTACATGAGATTCCTTAGATATAGCAAAAGGTCAAACGCAGAGCTTCAAGAAAGAGTAAGACGAGTTTTACGAAAGGGTCATATAGATAAAAATCTATACGATGAATTTGAAGACAGAGCTATTAAAACCATGTATTTACTTGACCGTTTAATTCAGTCATTAGAAAATAAGCAAAATGATGAAAAGAACAAACCTTCTTAATCTTCTTGCCCCATAGCCTTACCCGCCTCCTTATGCCTTCTTATCCCTTATAAAATTATTAGAAAATAAGCAAAATGATGAAAAGAACAAACCTTCTTAATCTTCTTGCCCCATAGCCTTACCCGCCTCCTTATGCCTTCTTATCCCTTATAAAATTATATGAACCAAATTATAAATAAATCCAAACAAGAATTTGAATCCGCGATTAGCCACCTAACCCAAGAGGTGAATGGTTTGCGTATTGGCCGAGCAGCTCCATCAATGGTGGAGAACCTTATAATAGAAGTTTATGAGTCAAAAATGCCCTTGGTTCAGTTGGCCAGCATTAATTCCACGGGGCCCAGTGAGTTAGCGGTCCAGCCTTGGGATAAGACTAACCTCAAACCCATAGAAAAAGCTTTAACCCAAAGTGATTTGGGATTTAGCGTGGTTATTCAAGAAAATATTATCCGTCTGACTTTACCGCAACTCACAGAAGAGCGGCGCAAAGAAATTATCAAGGTTTTGCACGAGAAATTAGAACGAGCAAGAATCACTATCCGGGGCATTCGCGACAAAACTAGGGAGGAAATTGTCGCTATAGAAAAAAACAAAGAAATTGGCGAGGATGACAAATACCGGCTCCAGGAAGAGCTTAATGAGGTTACTCGGGGATATGTGGATAAAATTGGGGAGTTAGGGAAGAAGAAGGAGGTAGAGATTATGACTGTGTGAAATCTTGAGATTGTAATTTCTAAAAACATAACCTGAATCGACTTGCAATAATTCCATTGCTCAATTGCTCCATTGTTCAATTGTTTTGTTATAACAATCGAGCAATTGAACAATGAAGCAATGAAAGTGTTTTATAGTTAAATTCCACTCGTAAAATGTTAGTAACCATCATCACCTTCCTAATAATCTTAGGCCTCCTGGTCCTAGTCCACGAGCTAGGGCATTTTTTTGTGGCTCGGCGTTTTGGAGTTAAGTGTGATGAATTTGGTTTAGGGTTCCCGCCGCGAATGATTGGCTTTGTCAAAGACCCTGAGCGACCTCTCGGCCCTGAGCTTGAGGCCGAAGGGGCGAAGCGAGCCGAAGGGTCAGGAGTGTTGGGTTTTTTCAAACAATGGAAAATAGTCAAGCGTAAAAATAAAGATGCCCGTGGCAATGAAAAAGAATATAAAAATACAATCTATTCTTTAAACTGGATTCCTCTCGGTGGTTTTGTCAAAATAAAAGGCGAGCAAGGCGAGGAGGCCAAGGACGAGGATAGCTTTGCTCATCAAAAACTTTGGAAACGCGCTATAATACTATCCAGCGGGGTTACGATGAATTTTATATTCGCTACTCTTTTATTATCTATTGGTTTTATTATTGGCATTCCCCAAGTTATAGATGAAATAACTCCAAAATATGCGAGCGTCAAAGACGAAAAAATTCAACTTCTTTCCATCCAAAAAGATTCTCCGGCCAAGCAGGTTGGTCTTGAAGTTGGTGATATTGTTGTAAGTATTGATAACCAAAAATTTAAAGAAATTGAAGATGTCCAAAAATATATTCAAGAAGATGATGATGGGGAGATTATCGTTACGGTTAAACGAGCTGGTGAGGAAATAGAACAAACAGTTACCTCTGAGGTAATGGAAATTGAGGGCGGACAAAGCAAAAAAGCCATTGGAGTAGTGCTGGCCAAGACCGGCACAGTCTCTTATCCATTTTTTCAAGCTATCTGGCAGGGCATTATTACCACGCTTTATTTAATGAAGTTAATTGTGCTGTCATTTTATCATTTATTTAAAGATCTGATTGTGATGCATAAGGTAACCATTGATATCGCGGGGCCTGTTGGTATTGCCGTGGTTACGGGGCAAGTTGTTAGACTTGGATTTATTTATATTTTACAATTCGCGGCTTTACTCTCTATAAATTTGGGCATTATTAATTTTTTCCCTTTCCCGGCTCTGGATGGCGGTCGGGTGGTCGCCTTGGGCATAGAAGCTGTCAGGCGTAAACCCAATAATCAAAGAATTGAAGCTGTGATTCATAATATTGGTTTTGGTGTTTTAATGGTTTTAGTGGTTTTGGTGACTTACCGGGATGTAGTGCGATTTGGCGGTAAGCTTATGGGGAAAATTTTTGGATATTTTGATGATGTTGTTTCTTAAACATTTTTAGTCATTATGATAATTAGAATTGCAGACCCAACCCAAAATTCTTACAACCTCCTCCGCCAATGCGGATACGCAGTTTTTCGAGATCCTAACACTGGCAAAACTTCATATACTAAAAGGCTGGACCGGGATTATTATCCACGATTTCATATTTATATGAATAAGGAAAGTGAGGGCGAGTTAGAATTAAATCTTCATCTTGATCAAAAACATGCCTCCTACAAAGGTCAGACTGCGCATAGCGGTGAGTATGACGGGGACTTGGTGGAGCGGGAGGCGGAGCGGATAGAATCATTGGTAAATCAGGTTATTCACGAAACGGCGGAAAAGCCCAAGAAAGGATTTTTTACAAAATTGTTTGGTAAATAGTCAATAGCAACTGGTTACTAGCCACTAGGGGTTTTAAACCCTATGACTGTTTTATTGAACCAGTTTTTTTATTTCCAAAAACTTCGAAAAATTAACCCTAGTTGCTAGTGACGAGCGACCAGTAAAGCGACGCCATTTGCCAAAAAATCAAAAATAAAGTAAGATACAATTAGTAATTCTTAAAATCAAAACAATGCTTCAATCTCAATTATTCTACAAAACAACCAAAGAACCACCCAAAGATGCAGAAATTGCCAGCCATAAATTTTTAGTTCAAGCGGGATTTATTGACCAAGTAGCCGCCGGGATTTATTCGCTTTTGCCCCTAGCCTTTCGCGTTTATAAAAAGATTGAGAATATAATCAGAGAAGAGATGAATAAAGCCGAAGGCCAGGAAATCAGCATGCCCACCTTACAACCAAAGACCTTGTGGCAAGAAACTGGCCGCTGGGAGACTATTGACCCGCCTCTTTTTATAATCCAAGACCGTCACAAAAAGGAGCTTTGCCTCGGCCCCACGCACGAAGAAGTTATCACCAAACTTGTCCGCGAACGCGTTAATTCATATAAGGATTTACCTCTTTATCTTTATCAAATCCAAAACAAATTCCGCAATGAAATGCGTTCCACGGGCGGTCTCCTGCGGGTCCGGGAATTTATGATGAAAGATTTGTACAGTTTTCATGCTGATGAAAAAGATTTGGACAAATATTATAAAGTTATGCTTCAGTCCTATAAAAATGTGTATCAACGGTGTGGCGTTGAAGCTGTGGCTGTTGAAGCTTCTTCCGGCTCTATTGGCGGTGAAGAATCCCAGGAATTTATGGTTTTAGCCAAAGACGGAGAAGATAGTATCAAACTTTGTCCTAAATGCGGTTATGCCGGCAATGTTGAGGTTGTTAAAGCTGAAGTCTGTCCTAAGTGTGATGCTGTATTAGATGAAAAAAAATGCATTGAAGCCGGTCATATTTTTAAGCTCGGTACTATGTACTCCAAAAAAATGGGCGCTAAGTTTATTGATAAAGACGGCAAAGAAAAACCAATTCACATGGGTTGCTATGGCATTGGCTTAGGCCGCCTCTTAGCCACAATTGTGGAAGCCAGCCACGATGAAAAGGGGATTATCTGGCCAAAAAATGTTGCTCCTTTCCGGGCGCATTTGATTGGACTGGATTTGGAAAAAGCCAAAGATATTTATAATAAACTAAAAAAACAGAACATTGATGTCCTGTTTGACGACAGAGAAGAAGTAAGCGCGGGCGAAAAATTCGTCGAAGCAGATTTGATTGGGATTCCGATAAGGTTGGTGGTTAGCAAAAAAACCGGTGAAAATGTAGAGTGGAAAGAGCGAGGCAGTAAAAAAACGAAAATACTTGGTGTTGATGAAGTCACATCAAAATTACAGAAATAATTTTAATAAAAGAAAGATAAATCTGGTTGCTCTTTAATTAAATGAGAGGATAGCTATGGCTAAAAGAAAAAGAAAAGATTTTTTTGCAGACCATCCGAGTTTTATGGCTCTTGTTGTCAATAAAATTAGTTCTGGAATACGATTTCTCCTGAAAATAGTTACCCAAATTTTCAACGAGCGAAAAGATAAACTTTTCATTGGGGGTGAGAAAAATGTTGAATAATAGTCATGAAAAATATTTAATTCTCCCAAGCCATGTATGTTATTTGTTCCTTTTTGTTGTCGATGCTCTTTTGTCGATTTTCAAAAAAAATGGCAAGAGGTTATTTTTCTGACATCAGGAGATAGAAAAAGCCCTGTCCATTGAAACATCACAAGACAGGGCTTATTTTTTGCTGAGCAAGCACACCTCACTTGTGCCAACTCATAGGGTGGGTTTTTGTTGTCCCTTTTGGGACGAAGAACCATTTTTCCCCCTCGCAACAAAGGACTTCCCCGGTATTAAGGATGCTAATTCCCAGAACCTTAATGTTAGTTTTTTCAAGGCTAACCCATGTTTCGTTTTCGTCTTGCTGTTTTTTACCGTCAGGTTCCCAAGAAATCAACCATCCTCCCCAAGTACCACCTGGTCCAACAGGACGATTTTTTTTAATGATCAGCGCTATCCCCTCATCAATCTGAGAAAGATAATTTCTTACTGTTGGTTGGTAATAATAAAAGTTGCCATTCACGGCAATAAAGAGATCCCGCCATAGCCCACTATGCATAAGAAATTTCCGAATATTTTTGCTCGCATCATGTTGAGAAACATCAACTGGCAAGAGCAGCAAAGAAATTACTAAAGCCTGTTTAATGACGGACTCTTGTTGCGAAAAATTACCTTCATTTGTCCCTTTAAGAACAAGGGATCGAAAACAGTAGCGCTTTCCCTTATCGATTGATTTCCAAGAAAGCAATAAGGGATTACGAAAAATAGTATGCTCCGGTGATAATTCCTCTTGTTTTACAGTGATTTCCTGATAGTCTGCCTCCATAACTGTGAAATTTTGGAAACCAACCATTTCAACCGCGAGATTTTTCAGAGCGCTAGGTAGGGGAGCAGCGCGAAGTATATAACTTGGAAAAATAACTGTAAGAATAACCAACAAACAGATTGTCCGCTTCATTTTGGCCTCCTTTTGAAGTGGGTAGAAAAAAAAATATGCCAATGGCAAGTTTTTTCAAAGGCTTCCGATGGACAATTCTGTAGGAAGAGTATATACTGGATTAATAGACAAAAGCCTAGAACCCAATATTAACTTTGCGTCCTCCCTACAAAATTATCCATCGGAAAATTCGGATACTAATTTTCAAAGTTCATACTTCGCATTTAATTACTTCATCATAGCATATATTTTTAAACTTGTCAATGGGCGAAACAAAAATTTTAGGTAATTAAGGATATTTTTGGCTAAAATTAGCGTAAAATGATTACTAATTTACTTTATTACTTTATTGCTCGATTACTTAACAAAATATGTTCAACAACCTCCTCGGCCGTTTTTCCCGCGATATGGGTATAGATTTGGGCACTGCCAATACTTTAGTCTATGTCCGTGATAAAGGAATTGTTATTAACGAGCCCAGTATCGTGGCTATCAATACCCGCGCTGACCAGATTTTAGCCGTGGGCGAAAACGCCAGGAAAATGTTAGGCAAAACCCCGCCCCATATTATTACTTCAAGACCACTATCCGATGGGGTGATTTCTGATTTTGAAATTGCTGAAAGGATGTTAAAACATTTTATTGCCAAGGTTCATCAGGATAAATTTTCTTTTTATACCCGACCCCGAGTAATTATTGGGATTCCCTTGGAAATAACTGAAGTAGAGCGTAAAGCAGTTGAAGACGCGGCGATGCAAGCTGGCGCCAGAGAGGTTTTTTTAGTGGAAGAGCCAATGGCCGCGGCAATCGGCGCTCGCCTTCCAATTCAAGAATCATGCGGTAATATGATTGTTGATATTGGCGGCGGCACTACAGAAATTGCTGTAATTTCCTTGGCAGGTATCGTCACCTGGAAATCTTTACCAATTGCCGGAAATGAACTAACTGAAGATATTATAGAATATGCCCGCGAAAAATATAATTTACTAATTGGCGAAACCACGGCTGAAGAGATAAAAATAAAAATTGGCTCGGTTTTTCCCCTGGAAAAATCTTTAAAAACAATTATGCGGGGTCGGGATTTGGTTTCTGGTCTGCCTAAAGAAGAGACTATTACTGATGAAGAGGTGCGAGAAGCGATGCAACGTTCGGCTAAAATCTTGGCTGTTAATATCCGCGATACTATAGAATCTACCCCGCCAGAATTAGTAGCGGATATTTATAGCCGAGGCATAGTTTTATCAGGCGGCGGGGCTTTACTTAAAGGACTTCAAGATTTGATTTATAGAGAAGTCCAAGTGCCTATCCACATTACTGATGACCCCCTAACTGCGGTGGTTCGCGGTTTAGGAATTATTATAGAAGACATGAATACTCTTAAAGATGTTTTGTTGCCTTCAGCTGGAGAAATCACTTAATCGCATTTACTATTCATTATTTATTATTTACTATTCATTATTCACCACAATCTTTTCATAGCGAAACACTAGGAAAAAAATTAAAAAACAGAATAGTAAATAATGAATTCCTTGATATTCTCATTATCAAAACTATTCAGCATGAACAAACTTTTATCAAAAACCGTAATTTCCATCACTACAGTAGCTGTCCTACTGATTTTTTTTCATTCTATTGGCTGGCTTAAGCCTTTTGAGGCTTTACTTGCGAAATCCGTGGGTAAACCCCAAGAATTTGTATACAATATTGCTTTAGGTTTTAAAAACATATTCACGGGTATTGATTTTAAAGAAGAGAATACCAGATTGAAAGCCGAACTTGAAGAGCATATTATTGATGGCGTGGCTTTAAAACTTTTGGAAGAGGAGAATAAAAGACTTAGGCAAGAATTGAATTTTTTGGAAATTAGGGGGTATGCTTATGTTTTAGCTCATATCATTGCCAGAGAACCGGAACTTGATCAAAAGATAGTAATACTTAATCAAGGCTCTGCTCAAGGCATTAAAAAGGGCTGCCCAGTAATTATTACTCGCAATGATGAAAGTTCTTTCACTCGACCCGAAGGCTTTTTAGTTGGAAAAATTATCAAAGTCAGCACTTATAAATCATGGGTTGTCCTTCTACCTGATAACCGAAGCGCGGTTGCCGCAGAAATCCAAAGCAGAAAGGCATTATACGGATTAGTCAAAGGTGAGCGAGGATTATCATTAAACATGGATCTAATACCCCAGGGCACTGAAATTATTCCGGGTGATACGGTTATAACTTCTGGTTTAGAAAATATGATTCCCAAGGGATTAATTATTGGTGAAGCAGAAACGATTGAATCTGTTCCGGGCGACTTTTTTCAAAAGGCAAAAATTAAACCCCTTGTTTCTTTTGATAATCTGAACCTGGTCACCGTATTAATTCCCAATTAAGGTTTGTATTGTTCGATAATAATTAACAAAATCAACAGAAAAGAAATATAGAAATTAAGAAATAGAGAAATAAAGGATTTGTTTGTTGGTAGCTGATATCCTTTTCCTATATTTCTTAGTTTCTTTATTTCTTAATTTCTATTATGGCAAAAGGTTTTGGACAACTAATTTTTATAATCATAGCTATAATTTTTGAGTTAAGCGTATTAAGTCTTCTTTATCCTTTAAATCAAATCAGGCTAGTTTTAGTAATTGCCTTAATAATCGCTTTATCTGATTACAAAAAAGCTTTATTTTGGGTATTTCTTGGAGGATTAATTTTGGATACTTGTTCAGTCTTGCCTTTCTCAAGCATAACATTAAGCTTGTTTGTCGCGGTTACAATTATTTTTATTCTAGCCAGGAATACCTTTACCAGTGGATCATTATATGCGGTCATTGCTCTGGGAATTATTGGCATAGTTATTTATAACCTTTCCTTGATATTGTTAGTTCATATTTTCTATTTATTAAAAATTACAGATTTTCAAATACAATTTCACACTTTATACAGCCAAGATATGTTTTGGCAGATATTACTTAATACAACACTGATGGTGGGGATTTTCTGGTTAAGGAAGAGGATCAAAAAAAGACCCGAAGGAGCGGTATTAAAATAAACTCCTTTTAAAAAATCTTCTGAAGGGCTGAGTGTCTAGTAAAGTCTTAGGTTTGGGGTCCTAGCTGTAGGTTTGGTTAAAAATTATTAGTCATGGATTATCTAACAACTTAAGACTAAAGACTAAACTTACTGCTAAGACCATAAACCAATAACCCGAAAATGGACGACCCCTTCATCATACAGCACCAAGACAATGTTAAAGACGCTCGTCTTAATCAGTATACTGCTGGGTCAGACGAGGGTAATTTTTATTCTACGGAAAAAGGAACGTTTGATTCGTTAAGGATTTCAATTTCCTGGCCGCGGTTAAGAATGTTTTTTATAATTGTGATGTTAGCGCTCTCGGTCCTGGTGCTGCGAGTTTTTTATCTGCAGATTATTGAAGGTAATTATTATCGAACTGTAGCCGAAGGCAACCGAATTCGCATTAAACCAATAAAAGCGGTCCGGGGAATAATTTATGACAGGCAAGGAAAAATATTGGTAAGAAATGTGCCTAATTTTTCTTTGTTTTTTATACCCGGTGACTTGCCAAGAGAAGAAGATGAGTTAACAAAAATTCTAAATACTATTTCCGATATTTTGGAGTCACCAACCCTATATTTAAGAACTTTACTTGGAGATGTTTCTCCTTATTCATACGAGCCACTTTTAGTAGCTGAAAATATTAGCCATAGTAAAACCCTTTTATTAGAAATCGAAACCTCTATGATCCCCGGGGTGTTTTTAGAGACAAGAAGTCGAAGGGAGTATTTATTCTCCGATTCTGATTATGGTTTATCGCACATCCTGGGATATACAGGTAAATTATCGCCTGAAGAATATCAAGAAAGAAAAAATAAGGGTTATCTTCTTAACGATTATATTGGCAAAACAGGCATTGAATATAATTATGAGTTTTATTTGCGGGGTCAGGATGGAAAAAAGCGGATTGAAGTTGATTTTTTAGGCAAAGAAGAAAAAATTGTTTCTTTTTCACCTCCAAAAGACGGGCAAAGTCTTGTTTTATCAATAGACTTGGATCTACAGAAAAAAATCTCGGAAATTCTCCAAAAACAGCTGCGCCAAATCAAAAAGACTAAGGGAGTGGTAATAGTTACTGAAGTCAATTCTGGTGAAATTTTAGCCCTGGTTTCCGTGCCCAGTTATGACAATAATTTATTTGCCAGGGGTATTTCTAGAGAAAATTATGAAAAATTAATTAATGATGAATCAGAACCATTATTTAATCGGGCCATTGCTGGCGAATATCCTCCAGGCTCTACTATCAAACCAGTCTTAGCAGCCGCGGCTCTAGAGGAAGAGATTATTAATGAAAATACTACCTTTATAAGCACTGGAGGCATCTGGTTAAGCGAGTGGTTTTTTCCTGATTGGAAGGCCGGGGGTCATGGCCGCATTAATGTTACCCAGGCGATTGCTGAATCAGTTAACACTTTTTTTTACTATATCGGCGGCGGGCATGAAGAATTTAAAGGCCTGGGATTAGAAAAAATTAATTATTGGAGCTCGCTGTTTGGTTTTGGTCGGGATACAAAAATCGATTTACCGGGTGAGGGGTCAGGATTTTTACCGACGAAACAATGGAAAATGGATACCCGGGAAGAACCCTGGTATATTGGTGACACCTATCATCTCGCAATCGGCCAAGGCGATATTTTAGTCACTCCGATTCAGGTAGCTAATTTTACTGCCGTGATTGCTAATGATGGGACTCTTTATAGGCCGCATTTACTTAAAAATCTCCTTCATGCAGACAATGAGACGGCGAGTGCTGTCCAAAATGAAATCTTGCGAACAAATATTGCTCAAAAAAAGAATTTAGAAATTGTAAGACAAGGAATGCGGGGGGCAGTTGTCTATGGTTCATCCCAATCTTTGGCTGACCTGCCAATAGCAGTTGCCGGTAAAACCGGCACAGCTCAAGTGGGCGGCGAGAAAGACCCGCATGCCTGGTTTACTGGTTTTGCGCCTTATGAAAATCCCGAAATAGCCATCACAATTTTAATAGAGAATGGGGGAGAGGGCAGTCGGGTAGCGGTGCCGATTGCTAAGGAGATTTTACAATATTATTTTGGACAATGACATACATTTCCACGACACACGATACACGTAACATGATACAAAAATTCGCATATTGAGTTGTGATGCGTGAATCGTGTATCGTGCTCGCAGTTATCCACACCCCCCTTGACCCATTCATAAAAACAGTGTATCGTTAAAATTGTAACTGAATCTCCAATAATCAAGCTCACCCTTTCGACTAGCTCCGGGTGATTTTAAAAATTTTTCATATTCATAATAAATAATTTTAATCTACCCTAACCAGTATTATTTTGAATCAATGGCACGGGGTAAAAATTAAAAAGCATGATTGAAGATCAAACTTATATTACCAAAGAAAAATTAAAAGAATTAAAAAAAGAACTTGACTATTTGAAAACTACTAAAAGACGGGAGATTGCTAATCGAATTCGAGAGGCTAAAGAACTTGGCGACTTGAGTGAGAATGCTGAATACGCTGATGCTAAAGATGAACAGGGCTGGACCGAGGGGAGAATTCTAAAAATTGAAGACATTTTGCGAAGAGCGGTTTTGATTGAGAGTAATCATAAAAATCACTCCGCAATAATCAATGTGGGTTCAAAAATAAAAGTTAAAGTTTCTGACTCGGAAAAAAATTTTGAGATTACTGGTTCCCAGGAAGCCGACCCCCCAAATGGCAAAATTTCCAATGAATCACCCCTAGGTAAAGCTTTTCTTGGTAAAAAAGCGGGCGATGAGGTGGAAGTTGAAGTGCCAAAAGGAGTGATAAAATATAAGATTATTGCGATTAGTTGATTAGCCAGTCATTAGGAATGAGTCATCAGGCATTAGGGTTTTGTAAGATATAATCATCTACAAAAAAACGGGCGTGAGAGCGCTTGTTTTTTTGTTATTTTTTGGCGCCTGCGCCTTTTCTTTTTTAAAAAGATATGTTAGAATTTAAATATGGAAAAAGAAACTGGTTTTAGCCCAGAAAAAGAACCAACCCTTTCAAAAGAAATTTGGATTATTGATGACGAAAAAGAAATAATAAAGGGTGTTTTAAGATTTTGGCAAATGAAGACTAAGAATTTAGGTTATGATTTTAAGCACTTTGAAACCGGCCAATCTGCTTTGGAAGAAATCAAAAAGAGAAAAGAGTCAAAAGAAAGATTGCCAGAAATGGTTTTTGTTGACGGTGAATTAGAAAAAGATCAAGGAGAATTAAGCAAAGGAGTAAATTTTATTAAAGAAATTAGAAGTATAGATGGGGTTAAGCAACCAAAAATCGTGGCCCATAGTTCTGATTTTGCTAATAATGTTGAACTATTGATGGCTGGGGCTGATTTGGGTTTTCAAAAACAAGATATTACTAAATCAGCTGAGTTCTTACAAGACCCGGAACATTACAAACATTATTTTAAAAAGCCGGAAGAAGAATAGATTTTTGATTATCCATATTGACTTTTTTATTAGAGATTGATAGAATAAAAATAGTTATGGAAAAGAAGGCTGACTTTTCCAAATAAAAATAAATTTCCTCGCCGCAAGCGGACGGGGTATTAAAAAATTTTGATAAATTTATCAATTTAGAAAGGAATAAAACTATGCCAAAATCGCCAGAACAACTTCGTTATACCGAAGATGAGGCCTTGGAGGAAGCTTCTGAAATGAAGGAAAAGGTAGAACACAAAGAAGCAAAAGATTATGAGGAAGCGGAAGAAGGGAAAACGCCAGAAGCAAAAGAAACCAAGAAACTTCCACCAGTTTTTCTTATCTATCGTAATAATAATGTATTTGAAAAGTTAGTTCCAAAAATTGCAGAAACATTTGGATCACTAGACCGGGAAGTAAAAATACAAAGTTTTCCGGCTGGAACTGATCAAATAAAAATTCTTAACTGGATACTAACAAATAGTAAAGAGATTGCTGGCACAGAAATAGTTACTGATGAAACAGTTAAATACGCATTTTCCGGCATCGAAGATGAAATGCGCCATTTTCCTGATCCAAACGAAGAAGCGGCTAAAGAAAAGGCTATGAAAGTTTTAAAGAATTGCAGTAGACATTATGAATATTTAGATTTTTTTGAGCCACCCCTAATTGGCGAAACACTTTTTGGAAAAAATTACTCCGATGAGTTTCACGAAAAAGCAGAATCATTGGAAAAGAGCGGTGAGCTAATCTCTGACATAGTTAAACGCATTATTATAAATAAAGATAATATACCACAAAAAGTATATATATCTCGGCAGGAGATATTTGCGCATCAACCACTTAGACAAATTCCTGAAAATCCTAGATACGAAAGTGAAGAGGAATTGATGAAGGGCATAGAAATAGTAAAAGAATGGCTTATTAAAGGAGGGATTCCAAAAGAAGCGTTTGTCGAAGGTGAATTCGAGCATAATTTGTCCTGGGTAATTATGGATAGACATAGCAGAAGTTATCCCCAGGGAGATAAAATTAAGATCATAAGTGGTCAAAAAGAAATAACATTAGGATTACCTCTTTCTAATTTTTTCCAAGATGCTTGCAAGACCGGGTTGATTACATTGACACCAGAGGAAAAACAGAGATACAATAAATTGTTAAAAGAAAAACTAATTAAACTTTAAACACCAAACAACAGGAGGGAATGATGGAAAAGCAAGAATTTCAGAAAAGGGTAGAGGAAGCTATGAAGAAATGTCTTGAGGCGCATCAACACAATCATCTTCTTTATCAGCCAACCAAGATAACTGAATACAAGATTGACTTCAAAAGAAAGCTGGCGGCTTGGATACTCTTTTAGCAGATTGTAACGGATTATTACAAAAAAACGGGCGTGAGAGCGCTTGTTTTTTTGACAATAAATGGGATACGGATTATAATTAGAATATGAAAGGAACAAAAAATATAATAACTGACGAGTCCGCCTCTGCTAAGGCTATGGCTGGTGAACATCAAATGCGCCTCAAGCGGCTGGAAAAAATTAAAAAGCAGGGGATTAATCCTTATCCCAGCCAAACCCGCAAAACTCACCAAATTAGCGAGTTAAATTTGGATTTTGATGATTTAGGCGCAAACAAGACAAAAGTGAGCATAGCGGGCAGAATTAGAGCTCTCCGAGGCCATGGGGGTTCTACTTTTGCGAATATTGAAGATGAATCTGATAAATTTCAGGTATATTTTAAAAAGGATGAATTAGGCGAGGATAAATACAGTTTGGTTAATCTGTTGGATGTGGGCGACTTTATAGCATGCAGCGGCGAACTGTTTAAAACCAAAAACGGCGAAAAAACCCTAATGGTCCAAAACTTTGAGATTTTAAGTAAAGCGATTTTGCCGTTGCCAGAAAAATGGCATGGCTTAAGCGATGTGGAAATTAGGTATCGCAAACGCCATCTTGATTTAATAGCTAATCCCAAAGTGAGAAACATTTTTGAAAAACGCAGTTTAATTTTAAAAACCTTAAGAAATTTTTTAGAAAATAAAGGATTCCTAGAAGTAGAAACACCTGTGCTTCAACCAATGGCTGGCGGAGCTACTGCTAAGCCTTTTGTCACTCATCACAATGCTCTAGACATTGATATGTATTTACGCATCGCGCCCGAGCTGTATCTTAAACGGCTGATTGTCGGTGGGTTTGAAAAAATTTATGAAGTGGCGCGCTGTTTCCGCAACGAAGGCATTGATTGGCAGCATAATCCGGAATTCACCCAGATTGAATTTTACTGGGCTTATGCTGATTATGAAGATTTGATAGAGCTGACCGAAGAAATGTTTGTAGAGTTGATGAACAAAGTCAACGGCAAAAAAATGACCTTGGAATTTGAAAAAGCGAAAATCGACTTTACGCCTCCTTATGATCGCTTAAGTTTTCGCGAGGGAATCAAAAAATATGCTAAATTTGATATTGAAGAATATCAGGATAAAACCAAGTTGGCCAAGAAAGCTAAAGAACTTAATGTTGAGATTAAAAAACAAGATGGGCGGGGAAAGATTTTGGACGAAATTTATAAAGAATACGTGCGTAAAAATATTCACAAACCAACATTTATAATTGATCATCCAATTGAATTATCGCCCCTAGCTAAACAAAAAGAAGATAATCCAAATTATGTCCAACGTTTACAGTTAGTTGTGCCTGGCGGTTTGGAAATGTGCAATGCTTTTACCGAGCTTAATGACCCCCTTGAACAAGCGGTTCAATTTAAGGCCCAGCAAAAGTTAAAAATGGCTGGTGATGAAGAAGCCCAGGAATTTGATAAAGATTATGTAGAAGCCATGGAACACGGTATGCCGCCTTGCGCTGGATATGGGATTGGCATTGACCGGCTGACGCAAATTTTGACAAATTCGCATAATATCAAAGAGGTGATATTATTTCCGACATTAAGGCCAAAATATAGAGGATAAGCTTTGACTATGTCCATCCAACGCAAAAATTTCAAACTAAAAGATTTAAAGTATAAAGTTGACAAAAAAATAAGTCAGCAAATTTTGGATTTACAAAAAAAATTTGATGAAAAATTTAACAGAGATGAGCAGAAAAAATTAGCATTTTCAGAAAAAGTGGATTTTGTTTATAATACTACGGCCTTAGAAGGCAATACTTATACTTATGCGGAGACCGAAACTTTGCTTTCTGGAGTAACAATCGGTGGACATTCTATAAAAGAGACCAACGAGATTATCAATCAAAAAGAGGCCTGGGAATTTACCTTGAATCAAGCTTTTTCAAATTCAAAGGATATAACAGAAACTTTGATAAAAGATATTCATTTTAGAGTTGGGAAAGACACGGTGGTAAAACCAGGGCAGTATCGGGATGGCCGAGTCAAAATCGGCGGTACTGATTATGTGCCGCCGAAAACAAAATTAGAAATTGATAATTTGATTAAAATTTTTTTGATTGATTTTGCTAATTTAGAAAAAGATATTTTTTTAAAAGCAATTATAATCCATTTTGTGATTGCTTTAATTCAACCATTTTACGATGGCAATAAAAGAACAGCGCGACTGCTGATGAATTTTATTTTGTTACAAAATAATTATCCTTTGTTTTCGGTTCCAGCTAAAATGCGCAAAGAGTATGTTGAGGCCATGATTAAGGGATATGAGAGTTTGGATATTAGTGGTTTAGTTGAGTTGTTGAAAGGGTTGATGATTGAGAGATTGGAGGATTATGGGATTTGATTCTTAGGAGCTGAATTTGACAAAAATTTTGCGTTTGGTATTATATATATAATCGATATTTAATCCATATATTATGGCTATTGTAAATTTTTCTATTCCAACTACCCTTGAAAAGAGGGTTGGGCAAACTATAAGGGAAAAGGGTTTCAGCAGTAAAGCCGAATTTTTTCGTTATGCGGCAATTTATTTTATTGATGTTGTAGATGATTCAGCTATATCCGAAGACGAACGCATTAAATATCTAAGCGATGCCATTACTCGAGAAGTTATAAAAAAATTTCACAATAAAAAAATTCCTCCTGTGGAGGAACAACTAGCAGATATATAATTTCTTTTTATGTATGAGATAATAGTTTTACCTCATTTCCACGGACAGTTGAAGCGTTATGCTAAAAAGTATCGTCATATTAAGAATGATGTTATTGAAAAGTTAAGGGGTTTTGATAAAAGACAGCATGTTTATCTTGGTAATCGTATCTATAAATTACGGCTTAAATCGAAAGATATCCCCAGAGGTAAGAATAAATCATTGCGGTTAGTTATTTTGGTGGTAGAAATGACCAGTGCTATTGTGCCGGTTATTTTATATTTTAAAGGGGATCGTGAAGATATCAGCAAGAAAGAACTAAAAGAGCATTTACAAATAATATTATTTGAACTAGAATTATACCATGACTCGTGATGAAGCGTTACAATTAGTTCATAAGTACGTGAAGACCGATAACAGCGTTAAACACATGCTGGCGACCGAAGCTATTATGCGAGCATTGGCACGTCATTTTGGCGAAGACTCCAAGTCATCCGACGGGGTAAACGAAGAAAAATGGGGTTTAGCGGGTTTGGTGCATGATATTGATATGGAAGAGGTAGATTATCGCAATGAGCCGACTAAGCATGGGCCAAGATCAATAGAAATTTTAAAAGAAAATGGACTGACAGATGAGGAAATCTTGAATGCCGTTTTAGCGCATAATGAGGCTTTGGGCGGGGAGCGGGGGACTAAAATTGAAAAAGCCATCCACTCGGTTGACCCCTTGACAGGTTTGATTGTGGCTGCTACACTGGTTTTACCCTCTCGTAAATTAGCTGATGTGACAGTTGAAAATATTTTAAATAGATTTAAAGAAAAACATTTTGCCCGTGGCGCTAATCGGGAGATTATTGCCAGATGTGAGGAGTTGGGATTATCTTTGAAAGAATTCTGTAAGATTGGGTTGGAAGCCATGCAGGGGATATCAGATGAACTTGGGCTATAAAAATGTTCATTATAATAATTTCATATGGACGGGAAATGACATTAGGCATTTTGCCTGCTGTTGTAATGGGGGCATTGAGTCTTCTGGTGATTAGTTCGCTCTTGGCAAAAGTGCTCCACAAAATCCGCACCCACTAGTTTGATACGGAGGATAAATCATGAAAGATATCTGGGTTTTGGCTTTGTTCCCCTTGGCTGGGTTTGCAATTTGGCTAGCGGCTAAAATCGGCGCCTGGAGAGAGATAAAAAATTTACAAAGCAAGAGTAAAAAATGATTAATTCCACTGTTGTTTTACCGGGAGGCATCACCCTTTTTATGGAGGATAAAAAAATGGAAGCTAGGATTATGTTGATTATATGTTGCGCGTTGTTGCTTTTATTAATGCTTTATAAAAACAGGCCACCCCCAGGATATTAGTTAGAAAATGGTACCCACAGAGAAATAAGGATACCACAAAAAGCGTTGTCAAACAAAGACAGCGCTTTTTTTATTGCTTAATATAATATTTTTAGTTAAAATTAAGATAGGGATTAAAACGGAAACATTTGGTAGATAAAATAAAATTTAAAAAGATTTAAAATGAAAAAGGCTATATTTATTATTTTAGGAATTATAGTTATTATTGGTGTATCTCTTGGGGGTTACCGTTATTTTAAACGTGGAGAAAAAATTAATTTTGATTATATTATTACTGAAAGAGGTGAACTTGTCCAAGAGGTTAATATTACCGGTCGGATAAAGCCAGCCGAAAGCGTTGACCTGGCCTTTGAAAATACCGGAAAAATAGCCAATATTTATGTACAAATAGGTGATAAAGTAACCACGAGTCAAATCTTAATTGAAATAGATAATACTGATGCCAATGCCCAGCTGGCACAAGCTCAAGCCGGGGTGGATAGCTCTCAAGCTGAACTTATTCAATATCAAGCAACTTTGGAAGCCCAGCAAACAAAATTACTCGAACTAATCAAAGGAACAAGGCCCGAAGAAATTCAATTATCAGAAACAAAAGTTATAAATGCACAAAAAGCATTGGCCGACGCCCAAGAAAACCTTAAAAACACTTTAAACAAAGCTGAAACCGAACTAGCCAAGGCCCAGCAAACAAAAACTGATGCCGAGATAAACTTGGCCAACATTACGAGTAAATCTGGAAGTGATTTAGCCGACCTTTACAGCAAAGCAGGAGATATTCTTGATGATGCTTATGCTAAAGCTGATGATGCTGTTAAAAATAGAACAAGTGGAATCTTCACTGCTGGTTCTAATAAATTATCTTTTGCTACAACTAATTCACAAGCAAAGTCTGATGCGGAATCACAAAAGCCAGTGGTTGAAAACGCACTTAATGAACTTAATGCCTTAGTGTATAATCTTACCTCTGATTATATTGACCTAGACGAAGCTCTTGCAAGGGTAAAAGATTATTTAATTATTATAAAAGATTTTTTTTCTCGGTTAGACACCGCTCTTAGCAGCGCCGCTGATTTATCTCAAACAACACTCACTACTTATCAAACAAACACTTACACGGCTCGCACCAATGTTAATACTGTTCTTTCCAATATTAATGTTCAACAAAACGCTATTACAACCCAAAACCAAACGAATCAAACTAATATTGATACGGCTCAGTCTCAACTTAATACAACCAAAGCAGCCCTATCCTTGCAAGAAGCCGCAAACCAAAGTAATGTCTCCACAGCCCAAGCAGGTATTACTACGGCTCAAAATACTTTAGCCAGCGCTCAAGATGAACTCTCACTTAAGAAAGCTGGTTCCACAGCGGAACAAATTGCGGTTCAACGGGCAATTATAAAACAAGCTCAAGCAAACACATCCGCCCAAAGAGCTAGAATAAAACAAGCTGAAGCAAATTTACAAAACTATCAAGCCCAAAAAGAAAAAACAACCATTCGAGCACCTATGGATGGAATCGTAACAAAACAAGATGCTAAAGTTGGCGAAATTGTCTCGGCTTCCGCCAACATTATTTCCCTTATCTCGGAAAAACAATTTGAAATTGAGGCTTTAATACCAGAAGCAGATACTGCTAAAGTTAAAGTCAATGATTTGGCAAAAGTTACTCTTGATGCCTATACTAATAATATTATTTTTAAGGCTAAAGTAATTCGGATTAATCCTGCGGAAACTATGATTGAAGGCATGGCTACTTATAAAACGATATTACAATTTGCGGATGATGATGAACGGATAAAATCCGGCATGACTGCTAATGTTGATATTTTAACTAATAAAAGAGAGAATGTTATTGCTATTCCCGGACGGGCTGTGATTTCCAGAAATGGCGGAAAAATGGTTCAAATAGTTAGAGATGATGATACGATTACAGAAGTAGAGGTAAAAACCGGCATTCGCGGTTCTGATGGTCGGATAGAAATTTTGAGCGGAGTTAGCGAGGGTTATAAAGTAATTACTTTTATGGAAGAAGAGTAAACGAAATTTCTAATTTTTAATTCACCTAATTTCTAATAAAATTCTTAATTCAAAAATGTCAAACAAAGAGAAAAAAAAGTATGACCAGAAATAAAAAAATTATTTTAATCTTAATTTTGACAATAGTTTTATTTTGTTTGTCACTTTTCTATGTGAGAAATGAAGTATGTTGTATGTTTGCTGGCATGAGACATCGTGGATTCCCTTATCAAATAATATCAATATCTAAGGTAACTGAGGATTTTGAAGAAGCGAAAAAAGTTTACTCCCTTAATGATTTTGAGCTTTTGAGTCGAGGTTGGAAGTTAAAAATAGATTCCGGCTTTGATCCGCTTTTCTGGAGTATTTCTTTTAATTTTATATTTTATTTAGCCATAAGCAGTGGATTAATTTTTATAGTCGAACGCATAAAACAGAATGAGAAAAAAATCAAAAAATAATTTTGAATTAAGCATTTAGAATTTTATTAGAAATTAGAAATTAGGTGAATTAGGTGAATTTTATAACATGTCTCTCATAGAAGCCAAAAATTTAGAAAAAACCTATTATACTGATGGTATCGCTACTCCTGTTCTTAAAGGAGTTTCTTTTTCTATTGAACCAGGAGATTTTGTGGCTATTATGGGCCCTTCGGGCTCTGGTAAATCTACCTTGCTTCATATTTTGGGATTCCTGTCCCGTCATTCAGCAGGTGAATATCGTTTTGAGGGCAAAACTTTCGATGATTACTCTAAATCCGAAATTGCTCACGCTCGGAATAAAAAAATGGGTTTTGTTTTTCAATCTTTTAATCTGCTTGCAAGAACAACGGTCATAGACAATGTAAAATTACCACTCTTATATTCAGATGTGCCAGAAAATGAATGGAATGATATGGCCTTAAAATTAATAAAAACCGTGGGCCTCTCCCACCGCATTAGCCACTTATCATCTCAACTATCTGGCGGGGAGCAGCAGCGCGTTGCTATTGCCCGCGCTTTTGTCAATAATCCACCAGTTATTTTTGCTGATGAACCAACTGGAAATCTTGACACAGCTACTGGAATAAAGATTATGGATATTTTAAAGACATTTAATGAAAAACTAGGTCATACGATTATTTTAATCACTCACGAGTTGGATATTGCTCAAGGCACTAAACGAATTATCAAACTTGTTGATGGTAAAATTGCCAGTGATACAAAAGTTAATCATAATTTATGAAATCTATATACACCATAAAAACAGCTGTCGGGGGGTTAAAGGCGCATAAATCACGTTCGGTCTTGACGATTTTGGGCATTGTAATTGGTATTACCGCGATTATTGTTATTATGGCAGTGGGACAGGGAGCCGAGAATTTAATCTTAGACCAGATGCGCGGTTTTGGTTCGCAGATAGTAAGTGTTCAAGCTGGCCGAGCGCCCCAGGGCGTTTCTGATATTGCTCAAATGTTTACTGATTCTTTAAAACAACGGGATGTTGATGCTTTGAAAAAGATTCCCGGAGTAGAGAAGGTTGCCCCAGGAGTTTATGACATGACTACTATAACTTATGGCAATGAGAGCAAAAGAGCTACTGTTTATGGTTCAGCTGATTTAATAATGGAGATTTTAGGTCTGTCAGTAGAACAAGGATCATTTTTTACTGAAGATGACATTAGGCAAAATGCGAGCGTGGTTGTAATTGGTTCAGAAATTAAAGATGATGTTTTTGGTTTTGCTGAAGCTATAGGAGAAAAAATTAAAATTAAGGGTAAAACCTTTCGTATAATAGGTGTGCTGGAGCCCAAAGGACAGATGATGGGTTTTAATTTAGATGATATGGTGTTAGTGCCTTATTCAACTGCTCAAAAATATTTATTAGGTATTAGTCATTTTAATGATGGTATTACGGTTCAGGCTGAAAGCGAGGAGATAGTGCCGCATTTAGTTCGGGAAATTGAGTTTACATTAAGAGAGCTGCATGGCATTACAGATCCTGATAAAGATGATTTTTATGTCATGACCCAGGCAGACGCCATGGAAAGTATTGGCATGGTGACTTCAATTTTAACAGCATTATTAGGTTCAGTCGCGGCTATTTCTTTGATTGTCGGCGGAATTGGTATTATGAATATCATGTTGGTGTCTGTAACTGAACGAACGCGAGAAATTGGCTTGCGCAAAGCTCTTGGCGCGACCGAAAAGGACATTATGGTTCAATTTTTGCTTGAGTCAATGATTCTCACGATTATCGGTGGCATTGTTGGCATTACTTTTGGGGCTACATTTTCTTTTCTGGTAGCGTTTGTTTTAAATAAAACTGTAGCTAGCGGTTGGTCATTTGCTTTTCCGATATCAGCTGTAGTTTTAGGCATTGGGGTGGCTGCTACGGTTGGCTTGATTTTTGGACTCTATCCCGCTCGTCAGGCCTCGCAAAAGAGTCCTATTGAGGCTTTGAGGTATGAGTAGTTATAATTCAAATCTACGAATGTATGCCAGTCTATGAATGCTGTAAACAAATTTTTAGTATTTTAATTATATATATTGGCTAATATATCGAATATCAGCATCACTAAATTTGTGAACAAATGAGGCTTTTTTTATTTGCATTTTATAAATATATTAGCTACAATATAGACATTATGTATAATTGGGATTATAATTTAAAAAATGTTAACAAAAAAGACCCGGTCTATATCAAATGGAAACTAGAACGGTTGATTAATTATGGTTTAAATGGCGAAAAAATTAAAAAAATCGAACTAAAAAAATATTGGAATCAAATAAAGATTGATCCCGACAAACGAACATTTTTAAAAACAATTTTATGGCCGAAAAAATCATAACAAAAGAACAGGAGCAATTCTTAGAGTATTTTAAAAAAAATAAATTGCTGGCCCAAGATTTTTATTTAACCGGGGGCACAGCTTTGGCTTTATTTTATTACCAACATCGCAAGTCCGAAGATCTAGATTTTTTTACTTCAAAGAAAATACCAAATTCAATAATTGATAAATCCATCAAAGATGTTAAAATTAAGCTTAATGCTAGCAAAGTTGAGTATAATCAATTGTATGATCGGCGAATTTATCAATTCAAATTAACTAAAAAAGGTATTTTAAAAATAGAGTTCACCTTATATCCATTCAAAAATCTAAAAAAGCTTAAAAAAATCAATGGCGTATTTGTTGATAGCCTCTTAGATATGGGAGCCAATAAAATTATGTCTATAATGGATAGATTTGAGCCTAAAGATTTTTTTGATTTGTATTTTATGAAAAATGACTTTCGGCTGGAAAATTTAAGAACCGCAGCTCAAAAAAAGTTCGGTATTGAAATAGACCCGATAGCTTTAGTTAGTCGGTTCAACAAAGTCAAAGATTTAAGGATAATCCCCCAAATGATAAAAAAAGTTGACATAATAGATTTAAAAAATTATTTTCAAAAGTTTAACAAAAAAGAAGCTAAAATGTTTTTAGTTTGATTTTAATAACGAATTATATGTTAGACATCAATTTTATTCGCGAAAATCCCGAAGAAGTTAAAAAAGGCATTGCTAAAAAGCAGTTAACCGTTGATATTGACCGTCTTTTATCATTAGACAAAACAAAACGGGATATTTTGCAAAAAATAGAAGCCCTGCGCGCCGAACAGAATAATGCTAATAAAGAGATTATTAAGCTAAAAAATGACGTTAAAAAGCAAAAATTAGCCGAAATGAAAAAAATTGCCGACCAAGTCAAAGATGTAAACAACAAGCTGGGGATAATAGAAAAAGATTTTACAGACTTAATGCGTCAGATTCCCAATTTACCAGCGCCTAATGTTAAAGTGGGCCGGGGAGAACAAGACAACCAAGTAGCGCGGCATGAAGGTGATATTCCTAAATTTGAATTTGACCCTAAAGATTATGTGGAGATTGCTGAAGAATTGGACATAATTGATACAAAAAGGGCTGCTAAAGTGGCTGGCTCGCGCTTTGGCTATATAAAAGGGGATTTAGTTTTGTTAGAATTTGCTTTGATTAGATTTGCGTTTGATATCCTAACTAAAGCCGGATTTAGGCTAGTCTTGCCGCCAGTAATGCTTAATGATAATGCAATGCGCGGCATGGGCTATCTTGATAGGGGAGCTGAAGAGGTTTATAAAACCCAAGATGATTTATACTTAATCGGCACTAGCGAGCAATCACTTGGAGCCATGCACATGGATGAGATACTAGACAGTAAAAAATTACCTTTGCATTATGCGGGTTTTTCCACTTGTTTCCGCCGAGAAGCCGGGAGTTATGGCAAGGACACCAAGGGTATTTTGCGTGTTCATCAGTTTAATAAAGTGGAAATGTTTGTTTTCTGCAAACCCGAACAATCAGAAGATGAGCATAAATTATTATTGCGAATGGAAGAAAATTTAATGCAGGCGCTTAAACTCCCATATCGAGTAATGGACATTTGCAGCGGCGATTTGGGCGACCCGGCGGCTAAAAAGTGGGATATTGAAGCTTGGTTTCCGGGTTCAAGCGAATACCGCGAAACTCACTCCACCTCTAACTGTACTGATTGGCAAGCCCGGCGTTTGAATATTCGCTATAAAGACGAAAATAATAAAAATCAATTTGTTCATACTTTAAATGGCACCGCGTTCTCCGAAAGGCCTCTTTTGGCGATTTTGGAAAATTATCAAACTGAAGCTGGGGGAGTGCGGGTGCCGGACGTTTTGCGGGAGTATGTGGGGAAAGAGATGATTGAGTAACTCGTAGTAATAAGCTCGTCTCGCTACGCTCGACTTCGCGTAATACAATAGTAATTCATTATAATTTGTTGTTTTTAAGATTGTAAAATAAAAAAGGACTGAATCCATAATCTGAATTAGTCCTTACTAGGGGAATAACACTGATTCCTTCTATTGCGAAGTGCTGGTAGTTGCTTTTCTCGATGACTTTGCTTGCAGACCCCCGCAACCTATAAAGAACAATGAAGTAGAGAGCAGAAAGGTGACAATGTACAATGGGGAATGAACTGCATATTTTGCCCAACTTATCTCCAACGTAGTAAGCATTGCCAGAATTATCTCTACCATCATTACAATCATTCCAGGTACTGCTAAGAATAACCCCATGGGGTGTTTTGCTCTTGTTTTTACTTCAATCAACATACGAACCAAACGAATTGAGATTATAATTATTCCTAATATGAAAAGAGTGCAAAAGATGGTGTATGCCATGGTTAAGTCCTCCTTGACTGAATGTTAAGTCCTAATGTTAGTTGAGAATATAGCGAAATGACGTGGTTTTATCTTAATTCATTTTAAAATTTTTGTCAAATTAATATATGTCTTTCTTAAAACGGAGAAGGCGAGACTATCACGGCGTTCATGTTGACCCGGCTCGAGTTAAAAAACAAAAGCGGGCAACAAAATTCAGAAAATTTTTAAACACTGTTTATGCGATTATTATCTTTGGTACACTGCTCTGGCTGGTGTATTTTGTTTTATATTCCTCAACTTTTAAAATCAAAAATATTACTATCACTGGTAATCAAGGTGTCTCCAGAGAGGAGATTGTAAGCGTCGTAAATGTGCTTTTAGACTCAAAAAAATATTTCATTGTTCCTAAAAATACCTTTTTCACTGTTAATACTGATGGGCTTAGCGAAGTATTGAATGATAACTTTATTTTAGCCTATTCGGAAATCAAGAAAAAATTTCCCCATGATTTAAATATTAGTATACGAGAAAAACTTGCCGGGCTCAACTTTTGCTTAGAAACCAGGGAGAAGTGTTATTATGTCAACTATGACGGCCTGGTTGTCCATAGAGTAGGCGGGGCCGAACTTGATCCTAGGCTGCCATTACTTTTTTACAGATTGTCCCCCCAAAAAAATGAGCAGGTGGGGGAGACCCCCACCCCGGCGACCACCACAACCCCTATAAACAAACAAGGGCTACCGACAATAACTATTAGCCAAACCAATTTACCGGTTACCATGATTCGCTTTGTTTTAGAGCTTTTTATCGGGTTTAGTCAAAAAATAAGGGAGACAGGTATTCATGATATGGAAGTTAATACTCTAGAAATTTACGAAAAAAAAGTGATAGTTAATACCCACGCGGGGTATCAAATTTATTTTAATTATGACAAATCTCTAGCGGAACAAATGAATAACTTAAATACAATATTAATGAAAAAAATAAAAGGGGAGCAAGAGAACCTTGAATATGTTGACTTGCGTTTTGGAGAAAAAATTTATTATAAGATGAAATAGTTGACCCGCCTTCGCCATAGTACAAATCCATAGCTTTCACTATAATAAAAATAATAATAAAAATATAGTTTAATTTTGATAGGACTGGCTTCGGCGGGCGACCTGCCCGCTGAAGCTTTAGCGAAAGCGGGGACCCAGACCAACAGAGGATTATATGAGTAATAAATTTTTGCAGAAAGCAAAAGTTATACCTAAAAATTTGACAGGGGAGAATACCGCATGCTATATTGAGAATAAGACATAATGTCTCATAATATACCTTAACAGTCATTTAAAGTTATCCACAGCCCTTCGCCCCACCTTCGCTAAAGCTTTGGTGGGCTTCGGGCTGCAAGCAAATATCTCATGCAGAAATCATCCAAACCAATCATAAAACATATACTGGATTTTTTAGAATTTTGTGAAGTTGAAAAAGGATTAACTCAAAAATCTATTGAAAATTATAAAAGATTTTTAGATAAATTTTTAAATTGGTTAAAAAATAAAAAATTACAAAACCTTAAACCTCACGAACTAACTGATAAACATATTTGGGATTATCGAGTTTATTTATCTAGATACATTGATCCTCGGACCAGCTCTTCCCTATCCCGGCGGACCCAGAACTATTACCTGGTAGTTCTAAGGGTTTTGTTGGCTTATTTTGCGGATAAAGACATTGAATCCCTGCCATCTGATAAGATTAAATTGCCAAAGCTACGAGACTCGGATAAGGCAATCAAATTTTTGACAGTTGAACAAATAGAAAAGCTTCTCTCGGTTACGGACATCAAAACAAAAACCGGCCTGCGTGACCGGACAATCATGGAAGTTTTGTTCAGCACTGGTTTGCGAGTATCCGAGCTCACGAGCTTAAATCAAGATCAATTTAATCTTTCTTGGATAAAAAAGAATGCCAAATCTTATGAATTAAGCATCACTGGCAAGGGCGGCCGTACCCGTACGGTTTATTTTTCGCAACGGGCATTATATTGGCTAAATAAATATTTACAAAAGCGGATTGATAATGACAAAGCGCTTTTTATTCATTATCATTCGCCTGATAAAGAAACCAAGTCTCATCGATTGACTCCCCGTTCAGTAGCGCGAATTGTGGCCAAATACACTAAAATGGCTGGCTTACCGATTAGCGCTACGCCCCATACTTTGCGCCATAGTTTTGCTACTGATTTATTAACTCGCGGAGCGGACATTAGAGCAGTCCAAGAGTTTTTAGGCCATAAAAATATTGTCACTACGCAGGTTTACACTCATGTAACTAACAAAAGATTACGGGATTTGTATGACAAGTTTCATAGCGGAAATAAATAAAAATAATTCCAAAATCCAAATTACAAATTATTCCAAATCAAATCCAAACAACAAACCCAAAAAATGAAATTTGACATTTGAGCTTTGAGCTTCATTTGGCATAATTTAAACTTTGAAATAATTTGGATTTTTAATTAAAGTGCTCCCCCAACACCCCATCCTTCTTAAACTTCTCAATATTTTTGTTAACCTGCTTATAAAACGCCGGGTAGTGTTTGCGAATAATCAAATGGCCTTTGTAGCGCTGACGATATGGGAGTTTCTGATGATGGGCTATTTCGTGCGCTATCACCCGCAGAATTGAGTTATAGCTTTTTGGTTTGCGGTGTTTTGGAGTATAAATATCAACGGTAATGGTTTTATTTTTGAGATTAGTGTGCCCGAGGACGAGATTTTTAGCAGACTTGACTCCCCCATTCCGTCCTTGCATTGGGCGGAATTTTAAGTTTGGGTATTTTAAAATAATACACGCGCGGATGAAAAGGTGAGAGATGAGTTGTTCGTGTTTTGGGTTTAACATACGAATAATAATGCGAATGATGCCAATTACCTGCCTTGCCGGCAGGCAGGCGCGAATATGCGAATTTATTATTTTTTTTCACCCCCTATTGCATAATCAGATTTTTGGCGAAAGTTGATTAGGCGGCTCATACTTTACTTAATCTTTTAGCTGTTTCAAATTGTTCTCTTTTAGTAATTGCGTCATGATAATTTATTTTTTCTTCAGAATAGGTATACTGTCCTTTTTTCGATTCTTCTATTAGTTCATTTACCCATTCCCGGTCATCTTCATCTTCAAGCATATCCCTGGCTTGTTCAGCGCTGTCAAAACCGCTCAAAAGCGCAGCTTCACCAGGACTTAAATCAATATCAAATTCTTGACATTCCCCACTTAAGTGTTCGTCTTGCTTTCTGAAAAATGGAACATTCAAACGAATTGTTAATACTTTTTCTCTTCCTTTGCGATCAGCTAACGAGCCCATATCAGCCGCTAAAAGTGTTTCTGCTACAATGTTTCCTTCTTCCGGATAAGGATGTTTGATTTCCATTTCTCCTTTTTTTTGGAGCTCTTTATTTACATTTTCTAATATCCTCGTCATAAAACCGGGATGTGGTCCCATATGGCATCTAATCGCTTCCTCAATAGTCGATATTGTCTTTTCGACGTCTTCTTCGCTATAATTTTCTCCTAAAATTTTGGTCAGCATCTCTGGTTGTTGCTCAAAAATACTCTTTACTTCATTGGCGGCAATTTCGCCGTGAGCCGCCAGCATATAATTTTGAATGTTTGCTGATTCTTCTGGCGGTTTACCTGATTTAGCTAAATCGTGTAAAATCGCTGCTGCCTCAAGCGTTGCGAGTTGTTTTTCACCTAGGCCCTTTTTTACTCCTCTTTCAACGCAAAAATTCAATATTTGCTTATTATGTTCTTCAAAAGATTTAAGTTGCTCTGGACTTTCAGCTATTGTTGAATTAGGATTTTCGTAACGTTCATTGACCAAATTAATCAATCCAGAAAATCTTTCTTGAGCGGCTTTATACTCTTTATCAATAGGAGTTAATTCTTTTTCTATTTTTTTCTCTTCGGATTTTTCAACGGTTATTTCTTCTGGTTTTATCCCCATTTCTTTTAATTGCTCCTCTGACATTGAACTTTCTAGTCCCATAGGCATATAATTTTTCCTTTCCCCTTTACTCAACGCCAACTTTAAATAAAGGAATTAAATAATTATTCTTCAAATTTACCGACCACATAATCAAATTCCTGGCCCCAGTCTCTTGTTGGGCACTTGAATCCCGTAGGACTAATCGCCCGATTAGTCCACCTAACTTTTTCAGTTTCTAACTTCCTAATAGCCAAAACATAAAACGGTTTATCACAACCATAACAGGGGTAATATGGGCTATTGTTATTACAATTGTAGTGATGATAAAAATATCCTTGGCAATGGCCAAAAAACAAGGGGTCTCCCCTATCTTGGTCTAGAAAACCTTCTTTGACAAGAACCGACAAAAAGCCATCATTGCCATCTTTTTTACAAAAACCAATATCCCAGCGGTCACAACAGGCATCTTGGCCCGCATCAGGATAATTTCCGTGTTTTTCATAATATTTATCTATAGCAATTTGAATATCTCGGATATCTTGCAGGCGTTTCTGGTCACGAGTAATTTTTTGGTGCGCATCAAAGTAAAAAACTCCTAAAATAAAAAAAAGTCCGATTAGAGATATTATTATAACCAGTTTAAAACAATTTTTCTGAAGATACACATTCATTTATAATATATTCATTTATCATCTTAATGATTGGCTGATAAAGTTGTTAATAAGGTGGTAATTTTTATTAAGTAAGTATTAACCCTAATAGATGACAAATGGAAATGTTAACATCACGGGAGATAATTGAGTGGATTCACCGGTATCCCATTCAATCTCACTTCAAAATGCAGATGGGGTCCGCTGCTAAATCTGCCGGCGCCTGGGGTGCCGGGCATACCGCCGGAAAGACCCATCACTTGGCCTCGCTTTACATAACTATCTTCTTTTACATCAATTCTTGAAAGGTGCCCGTAAACAGTGGAAATGCCATTATTGTGGATAATCATTACATAACTGTAGCCTGTAGCCCCGCCATTTTTAGCCCGCGCCACATAGCCGGAAGCTGCCGCTCTAACTGAAATGCCATTAGAGGGCACGCCGTCTCTCAAAGTTCTAATATCAACGCCTGAATGTTCGCCAATCCAAAGGCGGTAGGGATAGTCCGGGTCATGAAAATAAGCAACGATTTGACGCGACGGAACCGGCCAGGACAAAGTGGCCGTATCGTTATCTAAATCAGTTCCCCCCTGCTCTTGCTCCTGGGCTTCCAGGGCCGCGCGAATCTTTTGCTCTAAATTTTTCATTTCAACATTTGCTTGTTCAAATTCCTGACGCGCTAAAACCAGCAAATTTTCAAATTTTCTTTCTGAACTTTTTGTCTGGGCCAGCAAATTGGTTTTCATGCCAGTTTCTTCGGCCAAGGCATTTTTCTCGGACAAGAGCTCTTCTTTTAAATTTTCTAACTTTTTCTTCTTAGCGCCTAAATTATTTTTCTCTACTACCAGCCTTTCTCTTAATTCTTGGACTTCACCCAAAGTAATCTGGACATCATTCTGCACACTCTCCAGATATTGAATGTGATTAAAAAAATCAGACAAGTTATCATTAGTCAAAATAATTTCTATATACCCTTTTTGATCGTATTTGTAGATGGTACGAATAAATTCACCGAGATTAACTTTATTGGTTTCGATTTTTTCTTCCTTATCAGTAATCTCTTTTTCTACCTTACGAATTTGCAAATCCGCTTCTTCTATCTTAGACTGGGTGAGCTCAATATTTAATTTCGCTTTTTCAATTCGGCTCTCTAAGATACTAAGTTGATTGCTTAGGCTTAAAGCTTCTTTTTGTTTCTGGGTTATTCTTTCTTGGTATAGCTCACGCTCGGTTTCCAGCTCTTTGATGTACTGTTTCTTTTTGTTGATTTCTTGTTCTAAAATACTAACCGGGTCCTGGTCATAAGCGGCTAGAACTGGCGAAAATAAAAAGACAGTACAAAAAACTGCCAGAATTATAACTGTGAAATAATAATTATTTTTTTGTTTCTGTGAATGCATGGGTTTTCTTAACTCAAATTACAAAATACTGCCAAAGTTTGACATTCTCTGATATTATTATAGTATAGTTTATTGTTTTAGTAAAATAGATAAGTAGAACGAAAGAACTTGCGGTAGCTATGTGGATAACTTATCTGTGTATGAGACGTTTTGTGCCATATTCATAGTATTTTTCATTGATTTAGCATACTCGTTCATTATCAGTAGTCGTTTTGTACTACCCCTGTTTGGAGGCACAAAATTTGGGTAGAATAGAATAAGAATAAATTTGCAATTTTTGTCGTGAAATTGTCATTATCTGTTATAGTCAATTTTCACAGAGGTGGACCCGACCGGACTTGAACAGGCATAGCACATGTGTCAAGTATGGCATGTTACCATTACATCACGGGCCCAGGCCCACCAATTTCAGTATAAAGCAAAAAGAACCCTCTTGCAAGGATTCTTTTTGTTGACACATGCGCAATATCCGTGATGCGGGTATGCCATATCTAATTGCAGTATAGCACAAGTGATATAAATGTCAAGCGTATTTATCCACAAGCGCAAACTGCTAAATTTGCGTTAAAAAATTGAGAATCCACATGCCAATTTAACGCAATATGGCTCCACAGTCTCCCTTTGGGAGAACTATGGAGCCCGCGAGGTGTGGAGTCAGCGGGTCGTTCAAAATTTATTTATGGATATAGGCTTTATGACTATCTACTCTTTAACAATTCATCGATAGCTTCTATAACAGAATTTTCTGCATCTTGTTGCACTTTTTTTTCACTAAGCTTTCCGTCATATGCCCGTTCTCCAGTTTCTGGCACACTATAAATACCTCCTCTTGCGATACTTTTTAAGAAATTAAGTAGACCTTTTGCCGAGGTTTTGGAAAGCTCATCCTTTAATTTTTCTAATTTTTGCTTTAACTCTAACGATATTTCACCTTCTTGACTTATTTCTTCGGTTTTTGGATTAAATTTTTCACTCATATTAGTTTCCCTTTTTATAACAATTTGGATTAAACTAAATTGTTATATTGATTAAAATTTTTTTAGGATTTAGTTAGTAATGAATATGCAAACTTTATCCTTTCAACACTTTTCTCTTTCCCTAAAGCCCTAATAATCTCAAAAACATCCGGGGAGTTTTTTTGACCGGAAACGGCCACGCGCAGGGGTCAAAAAGTTTCGGAGCGGGTTAAGTTTTGTTCTTCTCGCTTGGAATCAAGGGATTTATTTAGCTTTCTCTCAAATATCCCCAGTTATGAAGTTTATCGCTATCGTTAAACCAACGTTCACCAATATCGTCACGATAATACATGTGGGGGATATTGATGTTTTTAATTCGGTTGTAAGCTTGTTCTTGGGTTTGTTTCATGGTTTGACCAGTGCCGCAGACTATCAGCACGACGCCTGATGTTCCAGTAACCAGCCATTCATTATTAATCATTTTAACATCTTCTATGTGAACTCCTTCGGTAGGTTTTTTAAAAAAGATGACCGAATCTTTGGATTTAACTAGAAAGGTTTGTTTATCGCGGAAAGGGAACGGTGGTACAACAATACGAATACCGATTTGGAAACCATTTTTAACTTTTAAAACGGGTTTGTTTCCGGAAGCAAGTTCAAAAAGAAATTCGCTGATAGGCGTAACCATTCCTTCTTGTTGGATGCTGATAGTGGGGTAACCAAATCGGGCGGTCCATTCCAATGGGTAGATGCCATTAACATTAACAATGCAGTTAATATCAATATAGCCGATATATTTTTCTTGAGCGAGAACCGATTCAAATTTTTTTAGGGTGGCGTTAAAAATTTTGTTAGGAGTTGACCAAAACATAACAGTTCCCATTTCCCCAGTAGAAGGACCAAGGTTGCCGGGAAAGAGTTTTTTGTGCTCAAAGTTAACATTAATTGGATAGATAAATTCTTGGCCGTTAAAGAAGGCGCCGACAGCAATTTCGACACCGACTAATCTTTTTTGGAGCTGAAAATTGGGAATTTTTTTGGCCCAGGCTTTGTTGTAATCGTTTAAAACTTGGATAACATCTCGGCCGTCGTCTTCTTCACCGATAAAAAGCAGGCCTTTTAAGTTTTGGGCCTCGCCGCTCGGTTTGATAACATATTTAGTAGGATTTTCTCGAACAAATTTAATTGCTTCTTCGAAATTAGTGAAATTCCAATGAGGAGCTACTGATACGCCATGTTTTTTTAGCTCTTCTTGACCAAAGGCGCGTTCATCCTCAAGACGGTCAGTATACGGTGTTCCGCCGATAACTCTTTTGCCTTGGTCGCGTAATTTTTTGGCAAGGGTTCCTTGGCCTAGGACATCATCAAAAATAATGACATCAGCCCATTCGACTTCCTGTTGCCAATTAAGAGTTTTTTCAACGAAGCCATCACCGACTTCACGTTCTTCTGACTCTTTAATATAATATTTAGTTTGATGTCCTTCCTTTTTTATTTGCCAGGCGATATCGGTGATCAGGCCGTCGTAGGAATAAAAGAGAAATTTTAGAGGTTTCATTTTTTTGGATGATGAATTATTTTATTATGGGATAGGCGAATTCAACGGATTTGTTTTGATTGAATTCGTTGATATTATTCTTAATTATTTTTTAAGTAGATTTAAGGCATGTTTAATTCGTTCAACACTTTTCTCTTTCCCCAAAGCACTAATAATCTCAAAAACATCAGGAGAATTTTGTTGGCCGGAAACGGCTACGCGCAGGGGCCAGAGGGCGTCGGAACGCGATAAATTTTGTTTTTCGCGTTGGGAATCTAATTCTTCTCGTAATTTTTGGCTATTCCCTATTGTTCGATTGCTCGATTGCTCGATTGTCGATAGGGTAAATTCCAAAGCCTTGATTGTTGTTTCTTTGGTTGATTTTTTGGGAATGAGAAGCCCGGACTTATATTCTAATTTTTCTTGAAAAATAAAGCCAACTAACTCCCCTATCTCGTTTAATCGTTTTAATCTGTCTTGGGCGAGTTTGACAATATTTTCGTTTGTTTTTTTGTTTTTTTGTTTTTTTGTTTTTTTTATAAATCCAGCTTCAATTAAAAATGGCAAACACAATTCAGTAAGTCGTTCAACTGGCAACTGCCGTATGTACCAACCATTAAGCCAATCCAGTTTTTCAAGATTAAAAATCGCGCCGGCCTTTTGGACTTTTTGCAATTCAAAATCTTCAATTAACTCATTAGAAGAATATGCCTCTTTGTCCGTACCCGGGTTCCAGCCCAGAAAAGCAATAAAGTTAATCAAAGCTTCTTTAAGATAACCCTTTTTTAGATAATCTTCAACCGCGACATCACCCTGGCGTTTGGAAAGTTTTGATTTGTTTGGATTGAGAAGAAGCGGAAGATGAGCAAACTCGGGAGGCCGCCATTCAAAATATTTATAAAGTAAAATGTGTTTTGGTGTTGAAGACAGCCACTCCTCTCCCCTAATAACATGACTAATTTTCATCTCGTGGTCATCAACCACACTAGCCAAATGATAGGTTGGGTAACCGTCAGATTTAAGTAAAACTTGGTCGTCAATCAAGTCATTTTCAAATTTAACTTTGCCCCGCACAATATCTTCAAATTCAGTCATCCCCTGCTCTGGCACTCTCATCCGGATTATATGCGGTTTACTTTCTTTAATATTTTTTTCAACATCTTCCCGGCTCAACTCACGGCAATGCCCATCATATTTTGGCGGTTCTTTGCGTGTTTGCTGTTCTTTACGCATCTTTTCCAATCGCTCGGTTGAACAAAAACAATAATAAGCTTTATTATTTTTGACTAATTGTTCAGCGTGCTTTTTATAAATATCCAATCGCTGGGATTGCACTACCACCGGTTCATCACTCTCCATATCAAAATCTTTGAGCGTTTTAAGTAGTTTTTCAGTAGCGCCTTCGATTTGTCTTTTTTTGTCCGTATCTTCAATCCGAATCAAAAATTTACCCTTATTATGTCGGGTAAATAAAAAATTATATAAAGCGCTCCGAAGGCTCCCAACATGGAGAAAACCAGTTGGGCTGGGCGCGAAACGAACGCGGATTGGAGAGGGGGTTGACATAATTGGGATCATGATTTAATATGGTGGTGACAGCAGGAATTGAAATCAAACCGCTTGATTAAACTGGACGGGGGTGTGAATATGAAAATTTTTGTAGCTATGAACGGAGACTTGCGTGAATTTACGCGAGATGAGTTGTTGGCGGAGTCCGGAGAGAACCTTATTAAGTTTCATCGTATCAATGTGGTTTTCTGCAATGCGGACTGTCAGTGCGATTTGGAAAAATTGGAGGAAGTTATGTTGGAGAGAATGAGCTAATCTCTTCCTGCCTCGTGATTTGTTCCCAATCCGTGTTTTGAATTTTACACGGGTTGGGATTTTTTTATACAAAATGCAAACCGTGATAATTTAGTATTCAACTATTCGTGCGAATAGTTGAATGGTTTAATTCTAAATATTCCAAATTTTTTGTAAGAATCTTTGCGATGTTTGATTTTAATTTTTCATTTTCCACCCAACTCTTTCAAAATTCCCTTTTTTGTTTTCGCCATTTTTTGTTCGTTGATTTTTAGTTCTTCGGCTCTTGTGGTATTTTTTAAAAAAGATAAAAATTGTTTGTTGAGAGATTGCAAATTATTTTTTTTGATTAAATTTTTATATTCCCGCCAATCAAATTCCGGGAGCAAAGCCAAACTTAAAAGGTCAAGCTCGTCTTTTCGGCCTTTGGTTGAACCTTGTCGATTTTGCCAGGCGTGAAGTTTCAGCAAAAACAGGATTTCCAATTTTGGCAGATGAAAGCCCTCGCGATTTTGCGCGGTTTTTTTAATACGAGAGAGATCAATCCCTAATTCCGAATAATGCGGCAGATAAATGTCAATGTCAAATTCGCCGGATTTTATTTCGTATTTTTTGAGGCGATCGTTTTTGAAAACCTCATATTTTTCTTTCAGCCGGGCTAATTCTTGATATTCTATAATAATATCAATATCTTTGGATTTTAAACTGTGCGAGTATAGAAAAACTGCCCAGCCGCCAATCAAAATAAAATCGTATTCTTGATTAAACTTTTGCAAAAATTCAAAACTTTTTTGAGTAATTATGTTATGATAAAATTGCATAAATTCAAATTAAATTCATTTTTTCTTTAAGGCATTTCAGAAAATCTTTGGCATACCAATCAGACAGATTCCAAAGGTCGGCAAAAGTTTGGACATCAGGGGTGTTTTCGCCGAAATCTTTCAGGCAAGCATCGGCTTTTAAAACAAATAAATTTTTCTGGCCTTTTTCTTGAGGAAATCTTTTTTTAACTTCTGCCAATTGGCTGGGGTCGGCGTAAATATAAACTTTGTCGTAGTCAGCCGGAGATTCTCGATATTTTTTGGCGTAAGCGCTATAAGCGCCAAAAATAATTGCTTGGGGCATTAGCCCTTCAATTTCATTAGGATTTTTAGCAACATTGGTTGAGTAAATAATTTCTTTTGTTAAATTCCTTTGAGTAGCCCAGAAATATAAAAATTTTTCTTTGTCTTGGATTAAAAAATTGCGACCGGTTACTTTGACAGCGCCTGATTGTCTGGGAACTTTCAGGGCGTTAAAAACAGTACTTAAAGAAATCCTAAACTTTTCAGATAGATCTTTTTGGGTAAATTCGATTTTTTTATTGTCTATGGCTTGATGCAAAATTTCCCGCCAGAGAATTTCTTTTTTGGTCATAAATTGATAAATCTCCTAAAATTAGGTTTCTGTTTTTTGATAAAATTTATAGGTTCATTTCTATCATATTAGAAATGAGTTATTTTGTCAATTTTTCCTTCAAAACCAACCACATAAACACTGCCGTAGCGTTCCAAATTCTTTTTATTCGTTTTGGCTGTAAAATTAACCGAACCAGCCATTCCAGGCCTAAAATTCGCAAAAATTTGGGCGCTCTGGGGGTTTTTTTGCTGATATAGTCAAAACTACCCCCAACACCCATGGCCAAGCGCACAGAGGGTAATTTTGGCAAATTTTGGACTATCCACTTTTCTTGTTTAACTTGGCCTAAGGCAACGAGTATAATGTCAGGATTTGCTGATTTTATTTTAGCAATATTTTGACTATTATTCAACTTTGGATTGATAATTGATAATTGATAATTGATAATTCCGCCGGAGTGCGCGCCTGCTATTTTTAATTCAGGAAATTTTTGCTTTAGCTTATTCACAGCTTTTTTGGCTACCCCCTCCCCGGCTCCGAATAAATATATTGACTTGTTTTTTTGGGCTGCGAGTTTGCAAATTTTTATCATCAAATCAACTCCGGCAAGGCGGTTGATTTTTTGTTTATGCAAAATACGAGCCGCAATTTTAAGACCCATACCATCAGGAATAGCAATGTCTGCCTTATTTAATATTTTGGTAAATTCTTGATCTTTTTGGGCGGCAACAATAAACTCTGGATTGGGGGTAACAATGTAGTGTTGTTCCTCACTATTCAAAAAATGTTCAATTTTTCTTAGAACTTCAGTTCTGGAGAGATTATCAATTTGGACGCCGAGAATGGTAGGTTTCATAATATATGTTTATAATGTTATGGAACCATTCGCACGAATGGTTCCAAACTACTTTTTAATATTAAGAATCATTTTCAAAAATTTTAATGCCTCTTGGGTTGGTTTATTCTGGTTTTTAAAATTTGAGTCATAATATACGAACATGCCATCCTTTATTCTCTTGATGAACCCCGCGGATTCCAATACAAGCAAATGTTTAGATGTTCCTTTTATACTGATTCTAAACTTGCTGGCAGTATCGCCCACGGTTAATTTTTCATTATTTAACATCATTTTCATGATACTCAATCTTTTTTCATTCCCCAGGGCTTTAAATTTTTTACTAAGCTGCCGCATAAATTTTTATATTTGTATCTGGAACCATTCGCACGAATGGTTCACGATTATTAATACTACTATTTATATTAATATTACTTATATTCTACCCCAACTTAAACGATTTAACAACCCTATACTTGGCTCCACCTGGCGTCAGTTGACTTTCCATCAATTCAATGCTTCTCACCTCAAAATCACTCTCCCCCATCTCCACTCGCGGAATATTTAACTGGCATTTGTCCTTGACTCTAGCAATAGTAACATGTTCGTGCCATGGCCGTGACTCCACGTCAAAACCACCCTTTTCTAATTCCTCGCCAATAGCTTTTTGAATACTGCAAGCTTTCCCACCGCCCAATTTTCCACAATCGACAAATATTATCCTGGGATTGTCAAAATTAGGAAAAACGTCTATGTTATCCAATCTCATAATAAAAGGGGGGCAATTTTTATTTACTTTCTCTAATATTTTTTCAACTTGCGGTATTTGTTGCTCTTCTAGGTAACCCAAAAAATGCAAGGTCAAGTGCAGGCCCTCGGGATTTGTCCACTTCACGGGCAGCCCCTTGTTTCTTCTTTCCAATTCTAAGATCAGTTTTGCTAATCTTTTTTTGAGCGGTTCTGGAAGATTGATGGCGATAAAAAGGCGATGTTTCATAAAATATAATTCAAATCTACAAATGAATGCTAATCTACAAATGTTACAAATTTCGTTGATAATTGTATTTTATCATGATTTGGGTTAATATTAAAGATATGAAAGAAGCAATATTGTACAAAAAATTGAACAATCGAAAAGTTCAATGTCGGGTGTGTAATCATTATTGTAAAATTAATCCTGGTAAGCGTGGTGTTTGCGGGGTGCGGGAGAACAAAAATGGTAAATTATACAGTTTAGTTTATGACAGAGCTTGTGCGGAAAATATTGACCCAATTGAGAAAAAGCCATTTTATCATTTCTTACCCGGCACCTTTTCCCTTTCTATCGCCACGGTAGGTTGTAATTTTCGTTGTCATAATTGTCAAAATTGGGATATTAGTCAAAATGTCAAAATTGCAGCTGACATTATTGGGCAAGAATTGCCACCTGAAAAAATTGTTCAAAATGCAATAGATAATAATTGTCCTAGTATTTCTTATACTTATACCGAGCCAACAATATTTTTAGAATATGCTTTGGACACAATGAAATTGGCTCGCAAAGCCGGATTAAAAAACTGTTGGGTAAGTAATGGGTACATGAGCAAGGAATCACTTAAGCTTATTTTTCCAAATCTTGACGCTATTAATGTTGATTTGAAATCTTCTGATGATGAATTTTATAAAAAATACTGTAACGCGAGATTGCAACCGGTCTTAGATAATCTGATGGCAATCAAAAAAGCTAAAGTTCATTTGGAAGTGACGACTTTAGTTATCCCGACCCTCAATGATGAGGAAAATAACCTAAAAAAAATCGCCCAATTTATTCATGGCAAATTAGGCGCGGATACCCCATGGCATGTCAGTCGTTTTTCTGGAATGATTTCTTGGAAACTTCAACATCTGCCAGATACGCCAGCAGAAACTATAAGACGAGCTAAAGAGATTGGTGAAGGGGTTGGACTTAAGCGGGTGCATTTAGGCAATATTTGATATATAACATAATTATCAAAAAGTAAAAACGACTCACTGGTTTTAACCTAGGTGAGTCGTTGTGTTCTTCTACCAGCGACACTATAAAGAGCATATCGCTGCACATTCTATTATTATGTTCCAATAATCTAAAAAGTCAAGCCCCTACAATTAGCCAAAAAAATACGCGCTTATCTGCATTAAACAAGCGCGTATTTTTTATTTGAAATGTAATAAATTAGTTACTAATATAATCAGCCACTACAACCAACCGTTTCTCGCTAGTAAATAACGGTGTGCAAGTGAAAAGAGTTAAAACTGGCTGGGTGGTATTGGACAGAATTTCTACTTGTCCCGGATCAACTACTTTAATCTCTTTAACTTGATACTGATACTCTTTATCCCGCCAAATCACTTTTACTATATCCCCAACTCCCAATTTATCCAAAAGATAAAAAGTTCGGGAGCTGGGTGGTTGGTATAAATAGCGATGAGCAGAAATTACTGTATTGCCGCCCTTGTCCGGAGCAGAGGTTCCGGGTATATGCCAGGCGCCTTGGTATAAAACATTGGCATCAGCTCCTTCTATAATCTTCATATCAACCCCAATTTTGGGAATAATGATTTTATTGACTGGCTCAATTCTGGCGAGCTGCGTGGCAACTGGTTGTGGCTCTTGATAATTTAGAAGCTCCTTCTTATCATTAGCTTCAGTCACTTGAGTGGGGAGGGATAATTTTTCCTCACTATTCCCGGGGAAAGATAACAGGACGGGTTCTTCTTGTTCAATTTCTAAATCGGGAATTTCCTCAAAAACCAGGGCTGATTGGATGCTCTGTTCCAAAGCATCTCCGGGTAATGACTGCCTGTCTAAATAAGAATTATCTAGAAAATGATAGCCCAATAAGGTTCCCAAGGGATATATAACCAAACCCAAGCTCAAACACAGGGTAATTAAGGCGAGGATTCTAAAGGGTCTATTATTTTTGGCCGGTTTTGGTAAAAGATTAACACCTTTAGATGTTAGACGATATGTATTTTTTGCTGTCAAAGTAAACATAAGCACTGGAACAAATAACAAATAAGCCGCCCAAAAAATAAATAATCATCTGCTTGCCATTACCTGTATCTGGCAATTCCTCAAAGATAATTTTTAACACGGCACTGGCCTCTAAATCATCGTGATTAGTAGAGGATAAGGTAACAGTATTTTGATATTCACCTGGACTAACATCATTGCCAACAATAACTACATATTCAACGGTTTTAATTTCACCCGGGCCAATATCACCGATTACCCACTCTGTGATACCGCCCTTAGTTATAAAATCTGCAGGCAAGACATCATTAAGCTTAACTTCATAAGCTGTTCCTTCGCCAGAATTAGAGACTTTTAGTAAGTAAGCAACCTCATCGCCGGCTTTAGCATAAGGAGCTTCATGAGATTTCTCTAAGGACAATATTGGAAAATCTGCTTCAGTTGGTTCTCTAACCTCAACCTCAACCGAGCCATAAGCAACATTATCAGGGGGACCAACATTAGTAATTTTAGCTAGGGCATTATTTTCATAAATTCCTGGTAAAACTCCAGCTCCCACTTTGACTGGGTAGCTAATTTTTTTGGTTTCATAACTGGCAATATTGCCTAAATCCCAAACCACAATGGTTTCCGAGGTCGTGGCATAAGTAAAACCTTCCGGCAAAGAATCAGTCACGGTTAAGTTTTCACCGACTTCATTACCAATATTGGTGATTTCTAAGGTATAAATAATTTCTTGATTAGGATAAACAAAAACATGGTCAACTGTTTTGTTCATCAAAAGCCGAGGGTCATAAGTAACCTTGCCGCCGCCGCAGTAACCTACGCATCCTTCATTTTTACAACTGGCTGAACAGCCATCACCACTGGTATTATTACCATCATCACAAGCTTCGCCTGGATCAACAGTGCCATCACCACAATACGGCAAATTCTCCAAAACACATTGGCTGGTACATTGCTGATGAGCGCCAACGCCGTCAGCGCCGTCACAACCTTCATAACCGTCATTTTGAGGACCCCCACTGCCTTCTTCGTTAGGAGATTGTTTTATACCATCCCCACAAAAAGTCTGGCCATGAAACTCACAAGTACATAAATTACAAACATCAGTAGTGTTAGAATTTTCATCATTACAATCGGTATCAACTTCGCACTGCTCATCAAATCCATCATCATTAGGAGTCTGAATATTACCGTCCCCGCAATAAGTTAAATCAATCAAAATACATTGGTCAGTACATTGCTGATGTTCGCCAACCCCAGCTTGACCATCACACTGTTCATCAAACCCATCGTCATTAGGTTTCTGAACTGTGCCATCACCGCAAAAAGTTAAATTCTCCAAAACACATTGGCTGGTACATTGCTGATGAGCGCCAACGCCGTCAGTGCCATCGCAATCCTCATAGCCATCATTTAAAGGACCGCCAGTACCTACTTGGTTAGGAGACTGTTTTGCGCCATCACCACAAA
>JAHIMF010000006.1 GCA_018896645.1 Patescibacteria group bacterium
CAAAAAACCAAAGTGGTTCGTTTGGCCATGAACAGCAATAACCCGATTGATTTAAGCGATGCGAAACAAGAAGTTATGACCGAAGAGGAAGATATGAAGCTTTGGGTCTTAAATGAAGTGGAGAAAGCCGGGCTTAATATTAAAGAAGCCGAAACCATCATCAACTGCGAAAGCCGTTGGCAACCTGACGCTATTGGCGTCAACAAGAACGGTACTTATGATGTCGGCCTTTGGCAGATTAACAGCATCCATAAAAATATGACCAATGCGGATAAAATGGATTATAAAGAAGCGACCAAATGGGCGATTGATAAAAGATTGAGAGATGGAAGTTGGAGCGCTTGGTCTTGTTCACGTAAACTTTATAAGTAATTTTAGTTGGTACTATAGATACGAAATACGAAACTTACGAAATTACGAACCCAATAAATAAAAAAACCTTCCGCTTATCGGAGGGTTTTTTGTATGTGAGGTTTTAGTTAAAACATGTCGCACGGAAGTGATAATGTCATACTTGAGGGAAGTTAAAATGTCATACCTCTGATAAAATGAAATGGTTAATTCATTAACCATTTCATCTATGACATTAATCGCTATGTCGGCCAAAGAATTAGACAAATTTCAAATTATTAAAAAGCTAATCGGGAAACACATCAATGGAACCAAAGCGGCGGAACTGCTTTTAATGTCTGTCCGTCAAGTCAAACGTCTCAAAGCGAATGTAATCAAGTTCGGCGCCAAAGGTTTAATCCACGGCAACCGCGGCCAAGAGAGTCACAGCAAAATTGATAGCAGCGAAAAGAAAAAAATTATTGAACTGTTGCATCAGCACTACTATGATTTCGGACCAACTCTGGCCAATGAAAAATTGTTTGAAAATCACGGCATCGCTCATGATGCCAAAACCATCCGTCAAATAATGATTGCCGAAGGATTGTGGAAACCGCGAACAAAGAAAAAATTATCTGTCCACCGAGCTTGGCGAGAAAGAAAATCCTGCTATGGCGAGATGGTTCAATTTGACGGTTCATATGAGCATTGGTTTGAGGATAGAAACAGCACGGGAGAGATTTGCCTTTTAGCCGCGATAGACGATGCCACTGGCAAGATTGTACGCGCTTGGTTTGACCAGCATGAGGGTGTGTTTCCGGCCTTTGGCTTCTGGCAAGAGTACCTTTTAAAAAACGGCAAGCCAAGGTCAATTTACCTTGATAAATTCAGCACTTACAGCCTTAACCACCCATTGGCCAAAGAGAACAGCGACACCCTGACCCAATTTGAAAGAGCGGCCAATGAATCAAGAATTGAACTGATTAAAGCCAACAGCCCGCAAGCCAAAGGCCGGGTGGAAAGATTATTTGAAACATTGCAGGATAGATTGATTAAAGAATTAAGGTTGCAAAATATTTCTACAGTTAATGAAGCCAACATCTTTTTGGAAAGAACATTCATTCCTAAATTCAACGCTAAATTTGCAGTTCTGCCAAGAAACAAAACCAACTTGCATCAAGAATTAAATCAAAAAGAAGTCAAACAATTACCGGGAATATTTTCCAGACAAAAGGAGCGAACCATCCTCAACGACTTTACTTTCTCTTTCAACACACAATGGTACCAATTAACCAAGGAACAGCCGGCGACCATCTGCAAAAAGGACATTGTAATCGTCGAAGAACATCTTGATCATTCAATCCATATTCGCTTTAGAGGCAAATATTTAAATTACAAAATGTTGCCAATGAGACCGATAAAAACTAACTATACATCACCTTGGGTAATTGCTAAAACAATTGATCAAGTGAACGCCAGTAAAGCGCATACTCCGCCACCGAACCACCCCTGGAGGTTATCATTTCACGCCAGCACACTCGCTAAACAAAACGCCAAGGTATGACATTTTAACTTCCCGGAAAGTATGACATTTTAACTTCCCGTTGACATTTTTATATGTAATAGTTGACATAAGTTTAAGTTTGTGCTATTATTGAACGTTGTCGAGATTTCAAAAACCACAAAGAAAGGAGAAATATAATGATTAGTCAAAAGTGTGTCGGAGCTGAAGCGGCTGTGAGAATAATACTACAGCTCATTAGAGAGAAACTTGACGAGTACAAGGACAAGCCAGACGTTGTTAGAGCCCTCAAGGAAATTGAGGGTAAGGCACGAGAGATTGAGAAGACAGCCCAAAAAGGCTGGTTTTAATCCGGTTTGTCCGGTTTACATTCGAGCCCCACATGGTTTTCCATCGGGGCTCTTTTTTATAACAACCGTGCTATTTCTCTTTTTATGTTTTTTCTCGCCTGCTGTTCCAATTCTTTTCCCGCCCTTTCGGTAAAATATATCTTTTCGATCGCTTCAGTTTTTTTGCTTCATCATTTTATTTGTCATAAACATTATCCAACAATCTATTGAAGAAATTGAGGAAAGGGAAATCCTTTTTTTGATAGTATTTATTCAACATTTCTAAAATATCTTCTTTGCTTTTACCTTGTCCTTTTAGAAATTGAAATTGTTTGGTAAAAGTATCTTGCTCAA
>JAHIMF010000007.1 GCA_018896645.1 Patescibacteria group bacterium
GGTGGCAGGAGAAGCCATAGTCGTAAGCGTGCCATTCAAGGCCGAACCTCCGATGCCGGAGTTATTTGCTGTAATGCCGTAACCTTCATCGAATTTCCAATACCCAACCGGCTGTTTCCTCCCCGCGCCCCCAGCATAATCCTCCGCAATCTGGCTGGCAGTGCGGGCATAGTTGTAGATGCGAACATCGTCAATGGAGCCGTTAGCATAACCGCCAGAAGCTCCGATTGTTACATTCAAAGATGAATTGTATATAGACACAGGAACTGTTCCAGTAATAGTTCCATCCCATTTTACTCCGTTGACATAAACTTTTAAAGTTTGGGCTAAAGCATCATATACCCCAGTCAAATGATACCATTCATTGAGATTAAAAGAATTGGTTGTTGTTAAAAAAGAAATCGTCGTTCCATCACTTGAGACTAAAAATCTTAATTGATTAGTTGTCTGAACAGTTGCAAAATACCATCCTCTAGCACTTCCAACGCCCCAATCTTTTGCAACTAATGCGTTAGGATTTGTATCCTTTATTTTCATCCAACCTCCTACTGTAAAACTTGAAGTAAAACCCAAACTCGCCCCGTTCCCCGCATTAACATAATCATCCACCCCGTCAAACTCACACCCCCCGCCGATTTTTCCGGGCACCATGCAATCCATTCCCGTATCATTAGCTCCATCAACAGTCGTCCCCGTATTTCCATACCCCGAAGAATCGTTGAGGGTTTTGGCATTCCCCGAAACTTTCTCATCCATCTTCCACCACCCCACCGGCCCCGGCGCGAAATTATACAAATCCCGAACTTCTTTCGGAGACAGCGCGCGGTTGTAGATTCGGACAGAGTCGATGGAGCCGTTGAAAAAAGCGTTAGGATATATTGCTGTTCCTATTTTAAAATCAGCATAATATACATAATATATATTACCAGTTTGAGGTTGACTATCGCCTTCTGCACCATCTATATATAATTTTACATTTACCCCATCATATGTTCCTGTAATATAATGCCAGCCATTTGAAACTATATCATTACCTGCACCAACAACTACATCTGATGCATTTTTAACATAAAAAATTGGTCGATTATTATAACCTAATGAATTCGCATAAAGTATATAAGACATAGTCGCATAGTTTGGATCACCTCTTGATATAATGGATTGGGAACTATTTGAAAAATATACCCAAGCAGAAACAGTAATATTGTTCGGTTCTAGACTTGCTATTGATGTTACATTCACATAATCATCCACCCCGTCAAAAACTCCTCCATTGCCGAATTTCCCCGCGCCGGTGGTTGGTTTGTGAGTCGCGCCAGCGGCTACCCCATTGTTTCCGGTTCCGCTGGCATCAAGAACTTCACCGGCTGTGCCGTTCCAGCTCGCTTCATCCATTTTCCAATATCCCACGAGGCCATTAGACAGAGATTGCTTCGCTTCGCTCGCAATGACAACGGAGGCGCCATTCGCCGTTCCTCGCGAAGCATAATCCGCCTTGATCTGGCTGGCGGTGCGGGCATAGGGATAGATTTTGACGGAGTCAATGGAGCCGGAGAAAAAACGGGTAAGAACATTTGCTGCGTTATATTGCATGCCAATGCTGAATTTATCCGCAACAGCACTCGGAGTTGAAACACTTGTACCGTCAGTTTGAGAGCCATTGACATAAAATCTAGTAGTGACGCCATCGCGAACCATAGCAATATGATACCACTGATTTGCTGATGGAAATGTATAACCAGAATCAATCCAAGCTACAGCACCAAACAATCCTACTAATTTATTTCCATTGCCTCCATCCCCACCGCCATTCGCTATCCCAAAGCCATAACCCCCACTATCATTACCATTATAAACAACAATACTAGATTGAGGGATACTAGCTGGTTTTATCCATGATTCCAATGTCCAAATAGACACATTTGTGATTGGCGCCCCACTTCCCGCGTCCACATAATCATCACTCCCATCAAACCTCAAACACTTCCCACTCACGCACATATCTTCGGATTGCCAAGTCGGGTCGTTGGCGTCAACATTAACAGTAGAACCAAGCGTTCCGTTGTTGGCGTTGATTGTGGAATCATTCGCCGTCTGGCCAAACCCTTCGTCAAATTTCCAAAACGCCACGGGACCGGGGCCTTTTTCCTCGGCGCCGATTGTTCCGACGGTATAGTTTGACGCGGTGGTGGAAAAATCGGCAGACGCGGAGCCGTTTGCCGCGGACGAGTTGCCGTAGTAATAATAAATCATCTGCGCGCCTGCCGGAAACGACGCGAAATTTATATGGACGACAGTCGTCGCAGTCCCGCAGCCGGATGCGATATAATATGGCAAAAGAGCGCCCCCGTATTCCGTCCACCGCAAATCCCCGCAGTCCGTTTGAAACTTCGTCGTGTCCGAAGTGTCAATCGTCGCCGCGATATAAACATTGCTCTCCGCAGTTGTATTATTCGTCACCGGAATTTCTTTGCGGAAAAGCCAGCTATCATCCCACCAATCCGCCGCCGCCGTCTCCGGCTTCTGCAAAAACGCGAAATACCCGGCGACAAGCAAGAGGACGGAGAGGATTATGGCGATGAGTTTTTTGCGAGTAATCTTTTTCATAGTTTTAATTAAATGCCAAAATCCAAATTACAAATGTCAAATCAAGTTCAAATGCTAAAATGTCAAAATTTGTAATTTGGATTTTGTTATTGAATTGACATTTGTAATTTGGCATTTGTCATTAAAAAAGTATTAGCTGAATTGACATTTGTTATTTGAAATTTAAACTTGGCTTGTCATTAGTTTAAGATTTTGACTTATTGATTATTGCCGAAAATATCAGAGCAAATTCGTGAGTCTCTTGCCATAAGATACGGCATTCTTTGGCTCTATCGGGGTTTGCTTTGGCAATCATTCTAAGCCAATGCATCGTTTCTTTAGCCTCTTTCTTGCAAATACCTATTTTATGATTAAAATCTTTCTTGCTTTCCGCTCCATCAGCTTCGCAATAATTGGCGCCTACGCTTGTTCCAGATCTTACTGTTTGATTAATTAAAATCCTATTAATATCATTCTTTTGAAGACTAAATAAAAATTCAATAACATCCTCGCCAAATTTAGCAGTTCGTTCTTCCAAATCATATTTGCTTTTGTAATTTAGGTTTTGGATTTGATTTGGCATTTGTAATTTGTTATTTGACATTATTTAATCCTTATTCAAACCTCCCCGCGCATTATATTCTGTTGCAAATTATACGCGGATTAATCCGCTATTTGCTCAAGAACCATTTCCAAGCCGGAATTATTTTTATTTTCTTGCCCTTGATTTTTCTTTCATCTTCTTGAGCTTCCGTTATAATTATTCCTTCTTTTAAATTAAACTTTTCCATCGCTTCCAGAAGTCCGGCAAATTCCCTTTTTTCATTGTTATTGTCAAGTATTTTTGCCACTTGCGCAGCCTCCGTTATTTTCCTTCCGTCTTTGACGACAAAATCGCATTCGTATTTTCCGAGATGATAATAAACTTCTTTCCCCGCTTCCAAAAATCCCAGGAAAACCGCGTTTTCCAGAAACCGCCCGTAATTCTCGCTGAATGAAAAAGAGACCACATTGATAAAGCCATTGTCTATGGCATAAACTTTTTTGGGATAATTTTCTTGCTTTTTCAAAGAAAACTGATAATTTGATAATTCAAAAAGCAGAAAAGATTTCTCAAAAAAACCGATATATTCCTTGATTGTCTTGTCATTCATTTTCAAAAATCCCGCCAGCGAATTATAACTATACGGCTGGCCGATATTGGAAAATAAATAA
>JAHIMF010000008.1 GCA_018896645.1 Patescibacteria group bacterium
TAGAAACTAGAAAATAGAAACTAGAAACTAGAAAATAGAAACTAGAAAATAGAAACTAGAAACTAGAAAATAGAAACTAGAAACTAGAAACTAGAAACTAGAAAATAGAAACTAGAAAATAGAAACTAGAAACTAGAAACTAGAAAATAGAAACTAGAAACTAGAAACTAGGGTGACTATTTCTTGTGTCTAGTCTCTATTAACCAAGGCTTTCACAATCTTTTGCCCAAACTCCTCTGCCGCGCCCGGCCCGTTAGCCGTAATAATATTCCCGTCAACAACTACATCCTGCTCCACAAATTCTGCTCCGCCAGCTTGCAGCTGTTTAATAGAATCATCTTCCAAACTCGCGTGCCAAACCGTGGCTTTCTTGCCCTGCAAAACTCCGGCTTTGGCCAGAATCGTTGGCGCAATGCAAATCGCTCCCAAAATCTTATCCTGGTCAATGGCCTCGCTAGCAATCCGACTAGCCTCAGGATCGCCAACATAATTAACAGCTCCGGCGCCGCCAACAAAAATCACCGCGTCAAAATCAGCGGCTGACACATCCTGTAAAACAACATCCACTTGGGCTGTGCCGCCTAATTTGCCTTGGGCTGGCGAGGCCTCGCTGCTAGCCGTGGTCACTTTAGCACCTGCCCCCTCAAAAATTCCTTTAGGTGTACCATACTCAACATCCTGATAATCATGGTGCGCAATGATTATTAAAATTTTTTTGTTAGTTAAATCAGTCATAGGAGTATATAAATTCCTAATTCACCATTGTGAAAATTCACCTAATTGTCTAATTTCTAATTCACCTAATAAAATTTCTAATTCCTAAATTAAAAATTGTGAATTAGAAATTTTATTAGAAATTAGATGAATTAGAAATTAGAAATTTTAAAGTATATCTTTGATGTCCAATCTAACCTAAAAATTATCCAACCGGCAATGAGAACACAAACCTACTCCCCTTAGCCTTCCCTTCGCTCTCGGCCCAAACCTTGCCGCCATGAGCTTCAATCATCTTTTTAGCGATAAAAAGACCCAGGCCGCTGCCGCTGGTGTACACTCGTTCACCCTCATGCGTTCGCTTGAATTTGCTGAACAATGCCGGGATGTCTCCCTTATTGATGCCAATACCGCTATCAGTGACCGAGAAAAATACCTGGCCTGCTTTTTCATGCACCCGCACAATTACTTGGCCTTGAGCCGTATATTTTAGAGAATTATCAACCAAATTGCTCATCACATCAATGAGCTTATCAATATCAATCCTTAAATCAGAAGTCGCTTTCTTGGGTTTAACAAACTCTAATTTTAAGCCCTTGCCTCGGGCTTCATTTTGAAAATTTTCTACAACTTTCCCAGCCACATCTTCCAGTTGGGCAGTTCGCTTGTCAAGTCTTAACCGGCCCGCTTCAATCCGAGAAACATCTAAAAATTGATTGACCAATCTATTTAAACGTTCCGAACTGGCCAAAACCCGGCCCGTAATCTCTTCCTGTTTGGGATCAAGTTTGCCATAATCTCCTTCTATCATCATTGATAAATAACCCTTGAGCGCTGTCAAGGGGGTGCGCAGTTGGTGAGCCGCAATTGATAAAAACTCGGACTTAGCCTCGTCAAGTTGCTGTAAATGAACATTGGCTTGCTTTAGTTCTTTGGTTTGTTGGTCAACCTTTTGCTGGAGGGTCTTGGTAAAATCCTGAACCTCTTCATAAAGCTTCGCTTTTTCCAAAGCCGCGGCCATTTGCTGGCCCAAAACTTCAAACAACTGAATATCTGCGCTGGAAAACATATCACCGGACATTTTAGGGCCAATAGCTATCACAGCAATTAATCCGCCTTCCATCAGCACCGGCACGCACAAAGCGCAATCAAGATTATCAAGCTCTTTTCTAACGCGCTCTAATTTGTTTTTCTTTTCTTGGCTAGCGGCATCCGCCGCCATCCGAACCAGCTCTTCAGTAACAATAATTTTTGATTTTTCTCTTAGATATTTTATCAAATGATTTTTATTGTCCAAAACAACATTAGTCCGGCCGTTAAGATAACTCTCCGGCTTAAAAAATTTGCCGTTCTTGTCCGCCACCAAAACCAGGCCGTTTTTAATTTTTAATTCTTGATTTAAAACCTGCAAAACCGAATCCAAAAGCTCTTCCAGCTCAATCTCCCGAGCCACGACTTCTGACAAATGCTTTAGCACTTCCTGATAATCTATCCGGTCTTTGTAGAAAAGTTTGTCGGTGTATTTGGCTAAAATTTTCTTGATGGGATCAAGTCCCAGGACAACAATAAAAGCAAAAATCAAAGGCACAAATGCTGAACTAATGCCCAACCTCTCCACCAAGACCTGGCCCAAGGTATACATTAAAAAACCGTAAACCCCGCCCACATAAAGAATGAGCAAAGAGTAAGTGATGGAACGAACGACTAATAATCTGACATCCATTAGCCGATATTTAACTATGGCGTAAGCGATTAAACTTAAGCAAGTTATAACAGGCAAATATCCCCAAGGATAAATCTCTATGCCATAGACCGGAACAAAATCAAGAGCCGCTAAAAATACAATTAAAAAAGCTATAGATATATATTTTCTTTGCTGCCGTTCAAGCGAAGAACCGGCTTTTCCTTTTCTAAATCCCCAATATAAGTTAGCTATGGCATACACTACCGCTATCATCCAAATTGCTAAAAATATTGAATATAAATCTTTATTAACATATGTATAATAACCCCAAAAATATCTCCTTACATCTACGAGTAATAAATCAGTTGCAATGCAAAGGAAAGAAAATATAGCGGCAAAAATATAATAAGGAATTATTAAAGATCTCCCTCTTTTAGTTTTTAAAAAAGTAATTGAAAAGTGATACATTGTTGGCGCTAGAAAAGGTACGCCAACATAAACAATCCTTTGCCAAAAATCAGCTACTTCTCTATCACTGCTAATATAAACAAAAAAATAACCAATCTGCCAGACAAAAGCGCTGATGTTCATAAAAAAATAACTTATATTAGTTTCAGATCTCGTATTTCTGATTAATACAAAAATAGCCAAAAACAATAGGAAAAGCGCGGCTATTAAGAGTGGGATTGCGTAGGGATTAAAATAAAAAATTGACATACCTCCTGGGTTTTATAGATAATTATTGTTCTTAAACCAAGTTACTGCTGATTTAAGCGACTCTTTGATAGAAACTTGCGGTGGCCCAAATTCTTGATGAGTTTTTTTGCAATCGCAATAAACCTTATTTTTCATGGTTCTAACACCTTCTTTAGTAAATACCGGCGAAGTTTTAGTAATATGTCTAGCGAAAAGCTCTGACAAATCAGCATAGATTAAAGCAAGGCCGGCCGGAATCTTAACTATTGGTAATTCAGTATCTGATATCTTGGCTAAAATTTTGAAAAAATCCAGTAATGATAAATTCTCATTGCCTAAAATATATCTTTGCCCAACCCGGCCCTTTTCTAGAGCATCAACATGCCACCGAGCAACATCGTGGACATCCACAAAATTTCCTCCGCCTTCAAAATAAGCAAATATCTTTCCTTTTAAAAAATTAAGGATTAAATCCCCTGATGGCGTGGGTCTGGCGTCACCAGGACCTACTACTATAGTAGGATTTACTATAACTATGGGCAACTTATATGAATGATAAAATTTTAAGGCTTCTTGTTCAGCCAAATATTTAGACTTAGTATAATCATGTTTTATCTCTTTTAAATCCCAATAAGAGTTTTCATCTGATTGAGCCTTATTCTCGGGGGGCGAAACAGTAGCAACAGTGCTGGTGTATACTATTTTTTTTATGTTCAATTTCAAAGCAGTTTCCAAAATATTCCTAGTGCCTTTTAAATTTGCTTGGTAAATAGAATCTTTCTGCGGCAGCCAAAGGGAATAAAGAGCGGCTGAATGGATAATAAAGTCACACCCTTGAGCCGCTTTTTCAACTGAAGCCTTATCAGTTATATCACCATAGCAAATATTTATATTAAATTTTTTCAAACTTTCTAAATTACTGGTTCTCCTAACAAAAACCCTAACCTCATATTTTCTAGTTAATAACTCTTGAAGTATTTTTGAACCAATGAATCCAGTGGCTCCGGTTAAAAAGACTGGCATAAGGGTCTTGTTTTAATTATAACCTGCCAAATTGTTAAAATTATTTACCGCATTCGCAGATTCGGATTACGGCTTTATTATACCATAAAATTGAGAGAAAAGAAAAAACCAAGAGAGATTCTTGGTCTGATTAGATAACCAATAAATCAATATAGGAACTTATTAAAAACCCTTATACTCCTAGCATCCAATTAATGTTCATATTGCCGATAATCAGGGCAAATCTGTCATTTAATACGAACATTTTTCAATGGCTCTCTTGGATAATACCACTTCCTTCGGTGAATATCCGTTTATCACATATTCGCTGACAAGTTGGGCGCCTTGACAACAACTTTCTTGGCCATCTGTTCCTCATCCTTTCATTTGTTTGCTTGGCGTTGGAACCTTATAAACTCATTCTTCAATTTATCCCACGAATCCTCCGTGGATATTCTCTCCTCATCACTTAATTCAAAAAAGTTCTTGTTTTGGAATTGAGGAAAATTAGTAATAGAACAAAGCCAAATTCCTTCTTTATAAAACTTGGGATTAAACGATGTAGCAATTTCGCCCCCCCGTTTATTGAGAATATACTAGAGCGCGTTTTTGCAATTGAGGAAGTACTTTTATAAGATGCCTTTCTATATCATTATAATTACCTTTATCTTTATAAAATTCTAACCACGCCGAAAAGTCCATTTGTTTATAATGAGTTCCAAGAACGTCATATGATACTGATAAATTTTTCCTTGTTGCCATAGTTTCAATTGGTATGAAGGGTATGCCAAAACGTATGCTAAATATAATGCCATGAAAAGAACTCGACACTACCAAGAGAGCCTGCTGCAAAAGTTCCTGCAGAGTAGATAGAGACCCTGTGTTTATGGGTTTGTCATGATCAAACTTCCAGAATGATGATGCGAGTATAATTTTTTTCGTACTAAAAGATCTTTTTATTTGTTCAAGCTCGTATCTCACAACATCTCTTCTTCCCCTAAAAACCAAAATCAAATTTTGTCCCTTATGAACAACATTATTTATATCTTGCAAGACAGAACA
>JAHIMF010000009.1 GCA_018896645.1 Patescibacteria group bacterium
ACTGAAGGCTTTTATGTTATTGGCTACATCAGACTTCTATGTCCTTTTTAGCCTCTTTGGGCGGGTTTCCGTAAAAAAAGTCTCTAAATTCAGTAACTTCTTTTTCCTTTCCGCAAATATCACAGGTTCCCGGATGCCAACAAGATACTTCAAACTGCCTGCCTTCAGAAGCTTCACTTCCGCACTCCTGGCAGACCCAATAAGGATGCTTACTCATTTTGTTCCTCCTGGTTGTTGGGTGGTTGAGAAAAAAGAGAGGCGGGTGATAATATCTAATTTTCACCCGCCTTTGTTGTCACCTGAATTACCCGAGTTCCTCGATGCGTTCTTGAATACCCTCAAGAGCGCCTTTAAGGTACTCTGCTTGGCTTTTCAGGTCTGCTGCCTCCTCCTCACGAGTTGGAGGTGCGTAGACCGGGGTGCTCCCCAGGCCGGCATTCCTTGAGCCGCCCGGACCCAACATGGCAAGCCAGTGGCGTAAAACATATTACGCCGACCTCGGCCGCCGCCTCGGCCCAGACCAGCCCCCATTCCCGGATTCATAAATTCAAATCCCGTGGCAAGGTAGCCAGCGCAAAAGCCAAGTCCCCGTCCAGTCATCGGACCCATTCCCCTGGGACCAGTTCCGTCGCCTCTAGGCATTTTTGTTCACCTCCTTTCGGGTTGTTGAAGAGTTGAAGGTTGTTGAGAAAAAAGAACAGTGATTAGAAATTGATTGGTAGCCTAACCCGCCTTTGAATTACCCGCCTTTGAATTACTAATAAAATTAATCTAGTTTTATTATTTTTATTGCTTTGCCCTCTATCAGAGCCTTGGTAATTTTTTTATAAGCTGAAGCTAAAATTCTTTGGAAAGTGCTTTGCGAGGTTTTCATTAATTTAGCGCATTTAATTTGGTCCAAATCTTTTATATTTTTTAACCTCAAAGCCTCTGCTTCTTCGGTGGTTAATTCAACAATATCTAAAAATCTCATGGGTACACCTTGAGGTTTAAAATAAGTTACACTGGGATCAAACCTGATTCTGCGGCAAAGTTTTGGTCTTGACATATTGCTTTATTTTATCGAACTACTTTCTTTCTAAATTTATATTACAAGCAGGGCATTTTAAAGTTGAGCAAGGAACCCCGCGTTGGTGTGATGTTTTATAACCGCATTTTAGGCAAACACAGCAGCCGCCAGGTCCTTGACCGGCCGCCTTTTCCATTTTTTCCTTAAATCGACCCTTTCTTTGCCAGCCAAGGCCGCGGCCAAAATCAGGCTTATAGAATCCTGTTTCCATTTCATGGCTTGTAATTTGAACAGCGACATATTGCAAGCCCTCAATCTCATTTATCATTTTTTCCCTTAATCTGCCGGAAATTTTAGTCGCTTCATCCACGCTCAAATCTTTTGGCAATTTTATCTCTAAATTAGCAGTTACAGCCGAGCCCTTTTTTTGGGTTTTTAAAGCATCAATTTCAATGTTTTGTTCTTGGGCAATTGATTTTATTTTTTCTTCTATTTCCTGGCCGGCGGAAACATCAAGCAAGGAACCGGCCGCTTCCTTGCCAATTGAAAATGCCCCTTTAATGACGCAAAGGCCCATCAAGAGAGCCAGAAAAGCATCAGTATAAATCCAGTATTGAGTTAAAAATAAACCGGCTAAAATTGCTAAAGAAGTGTAAACGTCAACTCGCGAATGAAATCCGTCTGAAAGCAAGCTTACAGAACTTTCTTTTTTACCGTAATAAATTTTTAGCCGGGCCATTACCTCATTGGCTGCTGCTGAAAATAACATCACCCCAAAGGCCAAGTAACTAATTTTAACATCTTCCGGGTTAAGAAAATTTTGATAAGCCTTATAAATAATTCCGATGCCGGTTGCTAAAACAATTGTTGTAATAATCACACCGCCCAAAACTTCAAATTTATGATGTCCATAAGGATGTTCCTGATCCGCTGGTTTTTTGGAGATTTTAATTCCAACATAACTGATGGCTGAAGAAAAAATATCTGACAAAGAGTCAATGCCCGCGGCTAAAATTGCGGCTGAATTAGAAAAAACACCGACAGTAATTTTACCTCCGGCTAAAACCATATTGGCCAATATGGAAGTTAGCGCTATTTTTTCTTTCATTGCATCGCTAATTTTATTTGCTTAATGATTTTTTGAAATAATTTTTGATAGTCTGGATTTATCTCGGTTACCGGTTTCATTTTTATAGTTGAATCAACAAAGTCTTTTTTATAAGGAATTTTGCCAATGATTTTAATATCATTTTTTTTGGCGAATTTTTCTATCTTCAGACAGAATTTTTTTGCCAAATCATATTTATTGATAACTATTCCGTGTTTAATCTGAAAATGGCGGGCCAGATATAAAACTCGTTTTAAGTCATGCAAAGCAGACGGTGTTGGCTCGGTGACGGCCGCGATATAATCAGTGCCCACCAATGAAGCAATCACAGGACACCCAATTCCGGCCGCAGAATCTATTAAAATAACATCGGCCCTCAATTTTTTATTGATTTCTTCAGAGTGTTTTCTAACTGCGGCCACTACTTCCCCGGAGGCTAATTCGCCCAATTTAAGTTCGCCTGAAATTAAATTCACATTATAATTTTTTCCGGCATAAACAGCGCCTATTTCTTTTTTAGTTTCCGAGATGGCGTCTTTAGGACAGGCAATAATGCAAGCCTTGCAGCCAATGCAAATGTCTTTTACAAAAGCCGGATATTTATTTTTAACAAACACAATGGCGTTTTGTTTGCAGACAGAAGCGCATCGCCCGCATTTTGCGCATTTATCAAAATTCCATTTTGGTATTGGTTGATAAATTTTTATGAATTTTTTTCTTCTTACGGAAAACAACAGATGATCATTCGGACATTCTACGTCAGCATCAACCAGCATAGTTTTTTTATCTTTAGCCAGCTCAATCGCTAAAGAAACAGCAGCCATTGATTTGCCAGTCCCGCCTTTTCCGCCAGTTATTGCGATTCTTACCCCGTTAGAAGTTTCGGGTTGATTTGTAGATTTTTTATTTTGAGAATTTCTAACAAGGTTCATATTTTATGTTGTTCGCAGGCATCTTCCGTGCCTGCTTTTTTGAGTTTTTTATCTTGCCAGGCTTTAAAAATATCTTTTACTGTTTCTGCTTGACTTACATATACGTCTATTCCTAATTGTTGACATAAATTAAGCGCCCTTGGTCCAAGGTCTTTACAAAGTAAAATATTTGCTCCATGCTTTTTCATTAATTCCGGCGGCAGACCAACACCACCAGAATGTTCGCTGGTATTATCGATTATCTCAACCAAGTTGCCTTTTTCATCAAGAAAAGTATATGTTAGACAGCGGCCAAAATGTTCAGCCACTTTGTCGTCAAGCCCGGTTTTGTTATTTGTCGGAATAACTATTTTCATTATAAATACCTTACGAATTTATTATTTTTATCAACCAGAATATTTTTTTGTTTTATGGGCTTATCAGATAATTCAAATCCCATAACAATGATTTTTTCGCCAACTTTAATTAGATGAGCGGCCGCTCCATTCATACAAATAATTCCAGAATATTTTTTGCCCGCTATTATATAAGTTTCCAGTCTCGCGCCGCTGGTATTACTAACAACCAAAACTTTCTCACCAGGCCAAAAGCCAGCTTTCTCAATTAATTCTTCATCAATTGTAATACTGCCTATATAATTTAAGTCAGCTTCAGTTACAATTGCTTTATGGATTTTAGATCTTAATATCCATCTCATTTTTTTACTTTTTTATTGAAGTTTTTTAAGTTTTCCATTTATGAATTCCTGCAGAACTTCTTTTATTATACCATTTCCAGAATAAATCTCAATATTAAATTGTTTTAAAACATCCAAAGCTCTTGGCCCCACATTGCCGGTTATTACGGCATTGACATTTTCTTCCGCCATTAATTGAGCGGTTGAAATGCCGGCTCCGCTGGATTGGTCTGTATTTTCATTTTTTATCGCCTTGGCTTTTTCTATTTTCTGGTTTTTTCCTCCAGAGGCGGATCCGCTTTTGGCGGAAACTTCAGCAATGATAAAGTAGGGGCATCTTCCAAAAAATTCGGAAACATTGCTGTTAATATCTTCGCTTGTTGAACTGATTGCTATTTTCATATAATTATTTTAGTTTGGTTAAAATTAGTTAAAAGCCAAATCCACCCCATGTTAATTATTTAAACCTAGTTAGGCTGGGTTTCGGTTAGGCTGAGTTTTAAGTTAGGCTGGGTTTTAAAACCCAGCCTAACCGAAAAACCCAGCCTGCTTATTTTTGGCCTTTGAGTTCGGACAGGCGGGCTTTAATGGCTTTCAGCTCTTGTTCCAACATTCCCGCTTCGCTTGAAAGAAGTTCTGCCTCTTCTTTTTTGGTGGGAGCGTCGGGAGTTGGATAATAACCCCAAAATCTTCTCCAACCCAATCCGCGACCGCCGCCTCCGCGGCCATAAGCTGTTCCGGCGCCGCAGGGACCTAAGCCGCGGCCAGTGCCGGGCCCAGAACCCAAAGGACCGGTTCCGTTAAATCTTGGCATGTTTTTGTTCTCCTATATATTATATTTATTGGCTTGACCTTTGTGTTTTGAGTATATACCCATAATTATATTTTGTCAAAGATTTATCCACAATTAAAAAAGTTAGGCTGGGTTTCAGTTAGACTTCCAATGTCCAGCCCTTGATTTTTCATTTGCCAAAATCCTAGATTTCAGCTAAAATAAAAGCGCTATGATGAATTTGCCTAAAACAGAAGAACAGATTTTAAAACTCTGGAAAGATAAGGATGTTTTTAAAAAAACCCTGGATAAGAAATGTCCCAAGGCTGATTTTGTATTTTACGAAGGTCCGCCAACTGCCAACGGAAAACCCGGCATTCACCATGTTTTAGCCCGGATTTTTAAAGATGCGATTCCCAGGTTCAAGACCATGCAAGGCTACAGAGTGGAAAGGAAAGCCGGCTGGGATACGCAGGGTTTGCCGGTGGAGCTGGAAGTAGAGCGGAAATTAGGCCTTAAAAATAAAAAACAGGTTGAGGATTATGGCATTAAGGAATTCAATCAAAAATGCAAAGAAAGCGTTTGGGAGTATAAAGAGGACTGGGAAAAAATGACTGAGAGAATTGGTTTTTGGATTGATATGGATAATCCTTACATTACCTATGAAAATGATTATATTGAATCTTTGTGGTGGATTATTAAACAAGTCCACGAAAAAGGATTGTTATATAAAGGTTATAAAGTCGTTCCTCATTGCCCGCGTTGCGGCACGGCGCTGTCATCTCATGAGGTAGCGCAGGGGTATAAGAATATTAGAGAAGAATCCATATATGTTAAATTTAAGGTAAAAAAGAAAGGAATCAGGGAGCTAAGAGACAAGGTTAATGGGTTCGGCAAGCTCACCACAGGTAAAGTTAATACAGTTGTTAATAAGGTTAATATTGACGAAAAGATTAAGGAAAGCGATGGCATATATATTTTAGCTTGGACTACTACGGCTTGGACTTTGCCGGGGAATGTGGCCTTGGCGGTGGGGGAGGACATAGATTATGTTGGAGTCAAGATTGATAAAATTAACAATATTGAAGCTGGGAAAAACGAGAGTTCAGAAGTTTATATTTTAGCAAAAGAAGTTTATGAAGAACAAAGGAGATTATACAAAGATGACCCCGGTAGTTCAAAATTGTTTTTAGATAAGTGGTTTTTTGAAACGATACCTTTCGAACCAGGAGGGAATCAATTTAGATATGCACTTAATCCAGACAACGGTGTAATACTTATCAAAGGCAAAGATTTAATTGGCCTGGAATACGAGCCCTTGTTTCCGGAAGTGGTGAAACAAAAAGATAAAAATTTTAAAAACGCTTTTAAAGTTTATGTGGCGGATTTCGTGTCCACAAAAGAGGGGACTGGCATTGTCCATACCGCGGTGATGTATGGCCTAGATGATTATGAGTTGGGCGAGCAAATCGGTTTGCCAAAGGTCCATTCTGTTAATCTGGATGGAACTTTTAACAAGCTTGTCCCAAAATGGCAGGGAAAATTCGTTAAAGACGTTGAAAAAGATATTACCCGGGATTTAGAAAAAAGAAAGCTTTTGTATAAAACTGAAACGTGCGTCCATGATTATCCGTTTTGCTGGCGCTGTGACACGGCTTTGATTTATTATGCCAAAGATTCCTGGTATTTTGAAATGAGCCGGTTGCGCGACGAGCTGATTAAAAATAATTCAAAAATCAACTGGGTGCCAAAGCACATTAAACAAGGCCGTTTTGGCGAGTGGCTAAGAGAAGTAAAAGATTGGGCGATTAGCAGAGAAAGATACTGGGGCACGCCGCTTCCGGTCTGGGAGTGCGAAAAATGCGGGAAAATAAAGGTTATTGGCTCCAGAGAAGATCTGGGCATTGATGAAAATTTTGATTTGCACCGGCCATTTATTGATGAGCTCAAATTAAAATGCCAGTGCGCCGGCGAAATGAAGAGAACCCCGGAAGTAATGGATGGCTGGTTTGATTCCGGTTCCATGCCATTTGCGCAATTGCATTATCCTTTTGAGAACAAAGAGCTGATTGACAAGGGGAAAAAATATCCGGCTGATTATATCTCGGAGGGCATTGACCAGACCCGCGGCTGGTTTTATACTTTATTAGCAGTGGCTACTTTGCTGGGCAAAGAAGCACCCTATAAAAATGTAATTTGTTTGGGCCTTATCTTGGATGAGAAGGGCCAAAAAATGTCCAAATCAAAAGGCAATATGGTTGATCCCTGGGAAATGATTGATAAATACGGAGTTGACAGTTTGCGCTGGTATTTATATACCATCAACCAGCCCGGCGAAACCAAGCGATTCAACGAACAGGAACTTAAAGAAACTTCCAGGGTGTTTATTACTTTGTTGAATGTTTTTAGTTTTTATCGAATATTTGCTAATAATACTAATAATACTAATAATACTAATAATACTAATATTTTGGATAGGTGGGTTTTGGGTAAAATGAATTTGTTGATTAAAGAAGTAACTAGTGAATTAGAAAATTACCAGATCACGGCCAGCGCCAGAAAAATTGGGGAATTCATAAACGACCTCTCCGTCTGGTATGTCCGCCGTTCCCGGGAGCGCTTTAAGGGCCGCGACCAGCAGGATAAAAATCAGGCAATCTGCGTTTTAAGAAAAGTTTTGTCTGATCTGATAAAATTATTAGCTCCGTTCGCGCCTTTTATCAGCGAACATATTTATCAGGAATTAGGGGAAAGAGGACAGAAATCAATTCATCTGGAACCCTGGCCGAAATATGAAGAAAAACTCATTGACCGGAAAGTTTTGGATTCCATGGAAAAGGCGCGCCGGGTGGTGGAGCTGGGTTTGGCTAAGCGGGCCGAAGCCGGGATTAAAGTCCGGCAGCCGTTGCGGGAATTAAGAATTATGAATTATGAATTAGGCGCGGAATATTTGGAATTAATTAAAGATGAGGTTAATGTTAAAGAAGCAGTTGTTGAAAAAGGGGACAAAGACCTTGAAGTTGAGTTGGATACAAAAATAACTCCAGAACTAAAACAAGAAGGATATTTGCGCGAGGTGATAAGAACCGTTAATCAAGCCAGAAAGAAGATGGGTTTGACTCTCAAAGACAGGATTGACATCAAATATGATTGCCAAGATACAATGCTGAAAAAAGTTTTTGAAGACCAGAAATATAAAAATGAATTAATACAGCAGACTTTAGCCGAGCAAGTTTTAGAAGTTGGGGAAGGTTTGGATGAGGTTAAGATTAATGATGTTAAATTAGGGCTTGCAGTGGAGAAAAAATAGGATTTTTTTATTATAAGCTGCCAATAGTAAACCCGCAGTCCTTTTCAACCCCAAAAAACAAGGAGGCGCAAAATGCCGGCAGAGAACAAGTATCAAATAGTTGAAGGCAGTAATCTGGACGGCTTGATTGGCAAGAGGATTAGGATCGTTTTTAATGAGCTTTACAAGGTAGAAGGCAAGTTGCTTTCTATTGCGAACGGCTCTGATGGTGAGCCAATCTTCTGCTTTGAGGATTCGGTTTTCATTTTGCCAAGCAAGTGGCTCTGGCGCAGCGGCGAGTTAAGGGAGTGGGCATCCAGTAGGAAGCAGTTTCTTTGGCTTTATGGTTATGGAGGTCGTTATTTTCAAGAGGATATTGAATATGAGCATTTGGAATATGGCCGGACAGCCATAATTAATGGCGTGGAGGTTCCATGCGAGGCCAGGATCCGGATTGAGGAGTCTGAATAAAATCTATCACCAAAGCGGTGCGAATAATCTCGCGCCGCTTTTTTGTTGAGGTGATTTATTTTAATTTTAAGAAATGGTAAAATAAGAGCATAAGATTATTTTTTTTGGAAGAATGCAAGCTTTACTTTCAATTAACAAAGGTGAATCAATTTACAGGATTATGCGCAGCCAGTGGCTTCGCGATGAAGACGGTCCTATTCTTTGGAAAATGCTTAGTAAGAAATGTTTGGATGGTAAAATCGAAGCAGTTTTGTATTCCCAGAGAGCCAGTGGCCGTAAATATGTTTATCATAATGTTGTTTGTTCCAAGGAAGAATTCCCAAAGTATATTGGTACGGTCCGCGAAATGATCCATAAACTTTTCCCTGATGCTGATTTGGAGATTGAAGATAACATTCCCACACCTCAAGTGTCAGCTTCTGGCGAGGCTACTAATTTGGACTCTTCTCGAATGACTGCTTATCCAGCGGGCAGGTTGGGTTCATTGATGATGAGATTGAATTATTTTAAAAATGGTCTTTTAGCTCGATTTTGGACCCGGGTTAAACAGATTATTTATAAAAATGAATAATAAAACATATGTCAAACCAATTCGACTTCGACAATTTAAGTGAAGAAGAGCTAATTAAAATTTTAGACCAAGGCGGCTTAACTAATGAAGAGTTTCAGGAGCTGGTTGCTACCATGAAAAGAAAAGGAATGCGGGGTTCGATTATGGCTTTTGATTCGCCAGACAGTGAAGAGAGTCGGGTAGCTATTGAATATATTGAGTATCATCAAAAAATTCCTCAGGAAGATTATCCCAAAATGCCTGAAGAAAAGATTAAATGGGCCAAAAAGACTTTATTTTCCGAGGTCAGTATTGAGGATAAGAAAAAGGCCATAATTACTTTGGCCCATGTCGGTCGGCTCGATGTTTATAAAACTTTAGAAAAGTATGAAAAAAATCCAGACCCAGAACTTAGAATTTGGATTAATATGGCCATTCAAGAATGCCAAAGTTTTCTTAAAAGCGATATCTTGGAAGAGTCGGTTATTGATGTGGGTAAAGTCACCAAAGATAGAAGAAAAATAAAAGAGGAGTCTCCTGGTCCTTATCTATCAACCATAATTCCTGGCCAGGCCCTACCTCAAGGTTGCCCGGTGAAGATTTTTTATAAAGGAGAAATCGCTAAAATCACTGGCAAAGACTTTGAAGAAGTGATATTTGGGGGCGAGAATCCGGTCTTTGCTGATGTTTTGGATTTTCTTTTTCATACCTATCCAGAGCTTGAAAAGAAATATCCGGCTGGCGTTTTAGGCTTTACTTTAAATGGTCAGCCACCCCAAACTTTTGAGCCTTTGAGAGAAGGTGATGTGGTTAAGTTTAAAAAGTTTTAAAAAATGCCCAACAAAAAACCCAAACCTCAATTTAGCCCGCCAAACGCCAACAAGGATGATTACGAAATGGAGGCTCCTAAATGGTGGGAATGCCAATGGCGCCGGATTCCTTGCGGCAAAGACGAATGCCCGTTTTGCGGCCGGCGCAACCGCCAAATTAAAAAACACCTGGCTCGGGGCGAAGATCCCGATTCTATGAAAGCCGTATTTGAAGATGTAGAAGAAAATTTTAAAGAAGTCGGTGAAATGTTGAGGAAAGATGCCAAAAGAATGGGCATTGATTTGAATAACCTTGACGATGCGGACTGTCAACCCTCGCCCGAGCCTGACGAGCTTCCTCTCTATAACCAAGTCTACAAATGGCAGCGATCCTTGATGTTGGCTCTGGGTAAAGCCGGGGACCAGCAAGAGCCCTGGACAGAAACCGAAGATTTTAAAGACCTGGTCTGGTATTCCGGCACCTTGCTGGCTAAAACCTATCGCCAATTGACCAGCAAATGGGAGGCAGATCAGGGCGATGAATATGCCCTAGGCGACTACGACTATACTCGTTATATCATGAATGAATCTATCAAAATCATGGAGCAGGCTTTAGACACCGCCAAAAGAGAGTCTTATTTTCATATTGATTTCTCCATTTTGGCTGACGAACTTGATGAATTAAAAATGGAGGTGTTGTTGATTTGAGGTTGGATTTTAGGCCTGCTTGAGGAGGATGGGTTTTTTGTTTTTGCTTTATTTCTTTATATCGTATAAGATATAAACAGCACCTATTAATTTTTTAAATCCAAGCACCATGAAAACAGAAAACATTAATCTAAATCAACCGGAAAAAACCGAAAAACCCAATGGAATCGTCGTTCCAGCCGCAGTATTATTGATTCTTATCGTGGCTTTTATAGCGGGCTTTGCTGTTTTTGGTTATTACTTTGTTAAATCTCAAATTCAGGCCCCGCCCACAATCCCTGCTCCGACCAGCTCTGATTTTGAAGGGCTTAAGCTCTTTTCTTCCGAACAAGAATTTAAAGAATATGTCCAGGCCAGCGAGCTGGCCTATTCTGGCGGGTTTGCCTGGGGAGGCGGAATGCGAAGTGAAATGATGGCTATTGATATGGAAGCAGGAGAAGCCGCAATGGCGCCAGCCGCAAGTTTTAGTGACAATGCCCAAAAAAATTTGGTCTCGACTCCAGATCGCGTTTCCGAAACCAATGTTCAAGTTCTGGGAATTGACGAGCCGGATATCGTTAAAACCGACGGCAATCAAATATATTTTTCCAAAGAGCAAGTCTATGGCTGGCGCGAGCCAATGATGATGGAAATAATGGAGGACAGAAAGATTATGCCGCCCTCGGAGTCACAAGCTGCCACCAAAGTTATCAAAGCTTTTCCACCGGCTGACCTAGAGGTCAAGAGTTCAATCAATAGGCAAGGCGATTTACTGCTTTATGGCGACATGCTTGTAGTTTTTACTTATGACACTATTTACGGTTATGATATTTCCGACCCCGGCAAACCAGATGAAAAATGGAAGGTTGAATATGAAGATAATAATTATTTAGTCAGCGCCCGGGCCTATGGCGGTAAAATCTACCTTGTCACCCAGCAGAACATCAATCGCAACAATCCTTGCCCGATCCGCCCAATCTCAAGCAATGGCAAAATTTTAGAAATCGCCTGCACTAGTGTTTACCATCCAGTCAATTCCGTACCAGTTGATGTCACCTACACGGCTCTAATCATTAATCCTGATACTGGCAATATCAGCCAAGACATTTCATTCGTCGGCACTTCCGGCACTTCTATAGTTTACATGTCAACAGATTCACTTTATATCACTTATTCCTATTACGGAGATTTTACTGAATTTTTTTATAATTTTCTTATTCAAGAATCTGATATTTTCCCAAGCTGGGTAACCGAAAAAGTGAAAAAACTTATGGACTATGACATCAGCGCGGGGTCCAAACTCTCCGAGCTCCAGGTTATTTTAAATGACTACCAAAATAGTTTGAGTAATGACGACCGCTTAAAATTGGAAAACGAACTTTCCAATCGCCTGGAAGATTATTTTGACGCGCATAAGCGGGAACTTGAAAAAACAGGCATCGCAAAAATTGGTTTGGAAGATTTTAAAGTCCAAGCCACCGGCGTTGTTCCTGGCCAGCCCTTAAATCAATTTTCTGTTGATGAATATAACGATCACCTGCGCATCGCCACAACAATCGGCAACAGATTTTGGATGTTTGGGGGCAATGGCGAATCTGCCAACGATGTCTATGTTTTAGATGATGAGCTCAAAATCACCGGCTCGGTCGCCAATATGGGCTTAACCGAAAGAATTTATTCCGCCAGATTCATCGCCGACATGGGTTATATCGTTACCTTCCGCCAAACAGATCCGTTTTATGTCCTAGATCTGTCTGATCCTAAAAATCCCCAGCTAAAAGGCGAACTCAAAATCCCCGGCTATTCTTCATACCTGCACCCAATCGCCAAAGACAGAATTCTTGGAATCGGCAAAGAAGACAATCAGGTTAAAATCTCCCTTTTTGATGTCAGCGATCCAACCAATCCCAAAGAGGCATCAAAATATACTCTAAGCGAATATTGGTCGGATATCCTAAACACCCATCACGCCTTTTTAGCCGATTCTAAGCACGAAATATTCTTCCTGCCCGGCTCAAACGGCGGCTATATCTTTTCCTATGCCAGCGACAAACTTCAGCTTGAAAAAGCAATCTCTGATATCAGGGCCAAGCGCGCTTTGTATATCAACGATTATCTCTACATCATCGGCGAAGACAAAATTTCCGTTGTCAGCGAGATTGATTGGGAGCGGGTAAACGAGCTGGAATTGTAATTTTGTTATGATAAATTGAATTATATTTCACATTCTTGAAGGCGATTCCCGTCGCTGGCTCTTGGTTACTTGTCTTGCTGACGAGGCAGATACCAAGAGCCGATATGTTTGCCGGAAAAACCCCAAGAAACCAATCAAGCTTCAGCTAATGGACTTGACTTTTTTTTGTTGCTGTGCTAACATAAAAAATTGTCAAATCAGCGGTGGGCAATGGTTTTTTGGCGCTAATGACCCGCAAACTAAAACAAAAATCCGCGAAACATTGACTGTTATATTAAAATGACAGGAGGTAAAATGTCAGAAGCATTATCAGAGCAGGTGATATTAACAAATCAAAAATTAATTGGAATGATTGGCGCGTTGGGAGACACAGCCGAGCAAATGAATAACTGCCTAATTTCTGGTATATATTTGGCAAAAAAATTGTCCAAATATCTCCAGGAAGGAGGCGATGAAGCATTGGTTCAATACCTAGAGATAACCGAGCCAACATTCGCAGAGCTTAATGATGAGCTATCAAGTATTATAGATAATTTAAGGCAGTGCGTGGAATCCCTGGGCGAAGCCAATAAGGCCAGGGCAATTTTCTCAATATGTTCTTTGTCCAAAAGGAGTGTGCAGCCGAATATTTTACTGGACACAATAGTGCCGCCGGCCATGAAGTCCGGCGGGGGGCTATAGACGAAGCCAGAAATCCCAAGGGGGAACAAAGTTTGTTCTCCTTTTTATTTTTTTTATTTTGATTTTTTATGCCAACGAGAGTATTATAATGTCAGGAGGCGTCTATGAAAACAGCCTTGGATTATATGAGAAAAATTGAGTGGGAGTAAAAAATAATCAAACCAATTAAAATAATTTTATGATGAACAACAAAAAGACAAACAATAAACAAATTACGATTTTTGAAGGCAAGAAAATCCGCCGAGTTTATGACGAGAAAACCGAGACCTGGTATTTTTCGGTGGTTGATATTATTTTCGCGCTTACTGAAAGCGCCAACCCGACGGACTATTTGAAAAAATTAAGAAAAAGAGATCCTGAAATCGCTGATTACATAGGGACAAATTGTCCCCAGGTAGAAATGGCTACGGAAACCGGAAAAAATAGAAAAACTTTAGCTGGAAACCCCGAGCATCTGTTTAGAATTATTCAATCCGTCCCGAGTAAAAAAGCCGAGCCGATTAAACTCTGGCTGGCAAAAGTCGGCTATGAAAGAATACAGGAAATATCTGATCCGGAAAAAGCACTCAACCGCTCAAGAAATTATTGGCAAAGAATGGGCCGAAGCCAAAAATGGATCCAGCAGCGCATGATGGGTCAGGAAATCAGGAATAAACTCACTGATTATTGGAAAAATAATGAAGTAAAAGAGCAGGACGAGTACGCGATACTCACTAATATAATCCATCAAGAATGGAGTGATTTAACTGTCAAAGAACATAAAAATTTAAAAAAATTAAAAACGCAAAATTTACGCGATCATATGTCTGACGCGGAGCTGGTTTTTACGGCCTTGGCGGAACTTTCCACTCGCCAGATTGCCGAAACTATGGAATCTAAGGGCTTAGAAGAAAATAAAACTCCTGCGAAGAAAGGTGGTCATGTTGCTAAGAACGCAAGGAGGGAACTGGAGAGTAAGACAGGGAAAAGGATTGTGAGCGGAGAAAATTTTTTGCAATCTCCAAAAAGCGGGGGGGAAATTAAAAGAGAGAAATTATGCCAAAAAATAGTTATCAAAGTCGGAAAAAAGAAGTGCCGGAGGAATTAAAATTAAAATAAAACCTTAAAATTCGCCGCTTGTCCGCGGTTCGACTGAGCTCACCGTCGAAGTCCGGCGAGGCGGGATGAAGTGGATTTTTTCAGATTTTAACAAAACCAAAACGCCTCTTTCGGGGCGTTTTTGTATCTTCTCAAAAAATCTGTTAAAATAAAGCTATGCTCCAAAAATTATCCCAGAAAATCAAAGGGGAAAAAAACATCGACTTTAAATACAACCTAAAGTTATATTTTGGCATCCTCAAAAATTACAAAAAAATATTTTTTGCTGTTTTGTTTGTAATTTTTATTATGGAATTTATCGATATTGCCGACAAGTTCCTGTTTAAAATTATCATAGACAAAGGCGCCGAATTCACCGGAGGCAGCATAACTGCCGAAGCCCTAATCAAAATATTATTAACAGTTGCCGCTGTCTATCTTTCATTTGCCCTAATCAACATGATTTCAAGGTATGTCCATATCTATCTGCTCAACCGAATGGAATCCGGCCTGGTTGCTGATTTAAAACAAAAATTTTTCAACCACATAATTCATCTGGACTATAATTTCCATACTACCAATAAAACCGGCTCCCTGATTTCCCGTTTAATTCGCGGCGCCGGCGCGATTGAAAGGCTGACCGATGTTATAATTTTTAATTTCGCCCCCCTAACCTTCCAGCTAACCGTTGCCGCTGCTTCTTTGTTTTATTTTAGTAAAATTCCGGCTCTTATCGCCGTCCTAACCATCATTGTCCTTATAGTTTACAGTTTCATCATCCAAAGAATGCAGGAAAGGGCCAACATAATACTTAACCAAACCGAAGACCGTGAAAAAGCCAATATCTCTGATTTTTTTACCAACATCGACTCCATCAAATATTTTGGCCAGGAAAATATTATAAAATCAAGATTTAAAAAAGTAAGCCAGCAAGTAAAAATCGCCATGGTTAAGCATTGGGATTATTATAACTGGATGGATGCCGGCCGGGCTTTAATATTATCCGTTGGTACGCTCCTTTTAATTTATTTCCCTTTGGTTGATTTTTTGCAGGGCAAAACCACCCTCGGCTCTGTTGTTTTTATCTACACTGTTTTCGGCTCTTTAATCGGCCCAATGTTTGGTTTTGTCCGGGGCTTGAGGGATTACTATCGCTCCATGGCCGATTTTGAAGTCCTGTTTCAGCACTATAAGGTCGATAACGTCATAAAAGACCAGCCCGGCGCTAAAGACCTAAAAATCCAAAAAGGAGAAATCGAGTTTAAAAATGTGTCTTTTAATTATCAAAAAAGAAAATTATTTAAAGATTTCAATCTGAAAATCCCGGAAGCCAAAAAAGTCGCTCTGGTCGGCCATTCCGGCTCTGGCAAAACCACATTAGTCCGGCTTCTTTATCGCTTCTATGATCTGGGCCTGGGCCAAATCCTAATCGATGGCAAGGATATAGCCGAGTTTAAGCAGGAATCTTTAAGAAATGAAATGTCCATTGTTCCCCAAGAGTGCGTGTTATTCGACGACACCATCTATAACAACATTGCTTTTTCCAACCCCAAAGCCGAAAGAAAACAAGTCCTGGCCGCTATCAAGTTTGCCCAGCTGGACAAAGTTATTGCCGACTTCCCCCAAAAAGAAAAAACCATAGTTGGCGAAAGGGGGGTCCGTTTGTCCGGCGGTGAAAAACAGCGCGTCTCTATTGCCCGAGCTATTTTAGCCGACAAAAAGATTCTTGTCCTTGATGAAGCCACCTCGTCTCTGGATTCCCAAACAGAACACGAAATCCAGCAAGATTTAGAAAAGCTGATGCAAGGGCGCACTTCTATCATCATTGCCCACCGCCTCTCCACCATCATGGGCGCTGACCAAATCATCGTCATGGAAAAAGGCCGGATTATCCAACAAGGCAAACATGTCCGGCTAATCCGGGAGAAAGGCCCATACAAACATCTTTGGAACCTCCAAAAAGGCGGATATATAAAATGATTTAGAGTTTTTTCTAAATGCTTCCTTGGTTTTTATGATTTTATTCTGTATAAGGCCAGATACATCTTGGACTCTTTCAAGGAACCCAAGAAATGAAAATTATTAGATTAAGCTATCATGTAAGAGGATTTTACATTCCGGAAACCCAGATAATGATTAGAACAACTAAAAAATACCGTTTTACCGGTATTTTTTAGTAGCACTTGGTTACAGCTTGGATCTAGCCGTGACAGGGCCAAGGCCCTCCAAGCACTATTTAGAATATAGCATATATTATTATATTAAGCAAGGGTTTTATCCACAATGTCAAATTGGATGAAAAGAAAGAGGGTTTTAGAAATAAACATTAATAAACATCCCCAAAATCCGCTCGAAAGGGTGGTTTTTTTGGTTGGGGCTTGCCCTGAACCCCGCAGTGGCTCAGACTTGACTTTTTTTTAGTTTGGTGTAACATACGATTTAGAAAGGTTAAGTTAGTGCTTAACTCAATTTGTACCTTAACAACCAAAAAGGAGGTTAGACATGTTTACAGAAGCTCTTGTTTGCGCTTTGGCAGAAATGAGATTCATATTAGTTGGCGGCAGGGAACTTGATTCTTCGTATGATACCTATGATACTGAGTATGGTTGGAAAGCCGAAAATTATAGACAAGCAACGGGTGGAACCGAGTTCGATTATCGTACCATTTGCATTGGCGTTTATTCTTTGAAGGCTGAAAAATTTACCAAAATTGTCCAGAGATTTCGCAGTGCATTAATAACACATGTTAATAGACTGGCATCCGCGGAGGAGCTGCAAAAAGCTCTTGAAGGATATGTGACCATAAAAGGCAGGGGAGATATTGTAGTTTTTCATAGGTCTGGGAATAGGTTGTTGGATATAGGTAAATATGGCATTGTTGATACCTTGACAGGCGAAACCCTTTCGGGTTTGGTGGGAGTGAATAATGAAATTTTGGGATACGATGGATCTTCAATATATTTTAAGGAAGAGCATTTTGCCACCGATCTCCCGGTTTTTCAGATTAATTTGGAAGAAGGGCTGAGAACAGGGCAGTTCAAAGCAATGGAGAGTTCTGAGAAAAAGAAGGAATATTTTAAAGATTTCGATAAAAGACTGCGGAGGCGCCATTTGGCGCCATTTGTTGTGGAGGTTAATGGTGAAAAGTTTACCGTGGACAACCAAAAATACGAAGATTGTATGGAGGTTGATTCATCAAGCATAATAGCCCCAGATCGCAAAGTAATCTGGAAGGCTGGTTACCATCGGTATATTGGGGCTGCAATAGGATTTCCTGAAGCTGTGCTTTTGCAGAAAGGAGACAAAACATGAAAACCCTAAGTTTTGGCCAAAAGAGAGACTTACTGTTCGCCTTAGAAAAAGTTGTTAAGGAAGCCGGAGAAGAAATACTTACCCAGCGCGGCACAGAAGTTTTTGACACAGCCGATTACAAAGGGCACGAATCTTCAAACATTGATATTTTTGCCCGTGAAAGGGTGCAGGCGGCCCTTGATCGACATTTGCCCCAGTTAGAAGGAATAGTTCGCTTTGAGTTGAGACCATTCAGGAAAATCCTTATTGAGGCCGAAAAGCATCAACGTTTTGTTCTGATTATTGATGAAATTGAAGGAACAACAAACACCAAACGTTGTCTGGCCGCTGCCTTGGAATATCGTCCTACAGGTCTTGTTTCGTTGGCGCTTAGCACCAGTGAAAGTTTGAAACATCTTGTTCTGGGAACAGTTTATACGTTTGATCAGGGTGAGGTTTTTTCGGCGCTTTGTGTTGTTGATGATAATTTTTTGGCTTTTTGCAATAGCCAAGTGATTCAACCGTCTTCGGTTGTGTCAACCCGAGGTGACAGCCGCAAGAGGATTTTGGTGATTGGATATTCTAACAGCCATCGTCTGAAAAAAGGAGGAGTAGAACAGGCGCTTTATGACAAAAAGCTAAAAGTTTACGACGGTTGCCGCGCTTCAGGCATGGATATTATAAACCTGTTGCGCAATGCCACTGATGCCTACGTTGACCTACGGCATTACTGGTCAACCAAGGACGGACACGGCCAGGAAAAAGAGGCAATGCTTCAGGTTTATGATATTGCCGGTGTTATTCCCATCGCTGAAGCCTGTGGAATGAAGGTGACAGATGCTAAAGGAAAATCTTGGCGAGAATACAATCTGGAGGATACCATCCCTCTGGTTATTGCCAGACCTGATATTCACCAATTAATCCTGGATACTATCAAACCCTTTGTGGAGGAATGGGAAGAGACAAAAGCATGAAATACACCGCAAGAATTGTTGTTTCCTTAGAGAAGCAAGCCTAACAAGGCGCTGTACTGGCCAAGGATTCCGCTGCCGTTCCCGGGCTCATTTTATCTTTCACACCCAAGCCTTTAGTGGATATTCTACTGAAGGCTTTTTTTAAACTTGATTTTTTGATTCTTATCCCGCAAAATTCGTTGCTTGTCCGCCGCCTGTCCACCGTTTGTCTACCGAAGAGGTAGATGAGGCGGTTTTTTTTGGTTTTTAAATTGACTTTTTGAGTTGGAAGTGGGAGAATGAAGATATAAAATGTCACTTATAGTCTACATTGGTACATTAGTAAAGTAAGCAAAATTATGCCAAAAGAAGATAGGAAAAAAAATGTTTTTTTGCAAAGATATCTTGCAGAGAAAATAAGTCTACAGAAGATGGCAGGTTCTTTAAGTCGTTTATCTTCGGTTTTGGCAAAATCAACAATTGATCTTAATCCATATCAAATTCACGCGGCACTCTATGCGTTCAATAGTCCGCTTTCACGTGGCGCAATTCTAGCTGATGAAGTTGGATTAGGTAAAACAATAGAAGCCGGAATTATCATATCTCAATTATGGGCTGAAGGAAAAAGGAGAATTTTAGTCATAACTCCTGCATCGCTTAGAAAGCAGTGGCAAGATGAATTGCTTTCAAAGTTTGGCATTGAATCAGAAGTTTGGGATGGACCCTCTTTCAACGCGCAAATAAATAGCGGTGATAAAGTTCCGTTTACTTATGACGGAGTTTTTATTGTCTCTTATCATTTTATTTATACTCACCTTGGTTTGATTGAAAAGCAGCCGTGGAATGTTGTTGTTATTGATGAGGCGCATCGTTTTAGGCGGGTATTTAAAGGAAGAGACGCTTCAAAGATGGCATATGATATTCGCGAGATTATTAAGGACAAGCCCAAGGTTTTACTAACCGCGACGCCTTTACAAAATAATCTTGAAGAATTATATGGAATCGCAAGTTTTATAGATGATAAGCTTCTCGGATCTCCTTATAGTTTTAAAACAAAATTTATACAGCCACTAAAAGATCAGTCAGAGTTTGCCAAATTAAGATTAGAGGAATTGCAAAAGTTAATTCGCGGAGAAGAAAAAGACGATCCAATGTCAATCTCAGGAATTATTACTCGGACTTTAAGAAAGCAGGTTTTAGAATATGTACAATTTACCGACAGGACATCAATAACTTTTGATTTTACTCCGACCGATGAGGAGATTGAATTGTATGAAAAAGTTTCGGCTTATCTTCAGCGTCCTGATGTGGCCGCAATTACCGCAACGCAAAGGAATTTAATGGTTCTCGTTTATAGAAAATTATTAGCAAGTTCATCATTTGCTATCGCCGACACTTTAAAAAAGTTGAGTGAGAATTTAAAGAACGAATTAAAACTAAGAAAAGAGGAAGCATCAACCGAGGAATTAAATCCGGAATCAATAACCGATGAAGGACTGGTGGAAGAACTTGAAGAATCTGAATTGGAAGGTATAGAACAAGGTCAGAAAAAGGAAAAACAACGCGTTGGCGATACTTTTAGTGATGAGGATATAAAAAAGGAAATCGCGGAATTGGGGGAATACTATTCATTAGCAACTAAAATCAAAGAGAATACAAAAGGTAAGGCACTTATTAACGCCCTGCTTGAACTTTTCAAACAAGCAAAGAAAAAGAAATGGCCGGAAAAAGCAGTAGTATTTACAGAGTCAACACGCACACAAAATTATCTATCCAAACTTCTCAAGAAAGCTAGAATTTCTTTTACAGAATTCAATGGTTCTAATAATTCGTCTGAAGCCAGAGAAGCTTTTAATCGCTGGAAAAAGGAGTTTCCGGAGGCGGCCAATCAAGGTTCTTTTAGTGCAAATATACGCCAAGCTTTGATATATGATTTTAAGAAAAACAATCAGATTTTTCTGACAACCGAAGCAGGTGCGGAAGGCTTAAACCTGCAGTTCTGCAACATTGTTATAAATTACGATTTGCCGTGGAATCCCCAAAGGGTGGAGCAAAGAATTGGCCGTTGCCATCGTTATGGTCAGAAATATCAAGTAGTAGTTACTAATTTTCTTAATACTAAAAATTACGCGGACGAACGGGTATTGGAGTTATTAGATCAGAAACTTAATTTATTTAATGGCCTTTTTGGTAGTTCTGATGAAATTTTGGGTGCTTTGGAATCCGGTCTTGATTTTGAAAAAAGGATCCTTGAAATTTATCAAAGTTGTCGTAGTCCCGAAGAATATGACAGTGCGTTCGCGGAACTACAGGAAAGCCTCAAAGATGTTATTTCTAAAACTACTTTACAATATCGAAATTTATTATTGGAAAGTGCGGACAAAGCTGTTGCCGCTTTATTCAAAAAAACCGAAGCAGAAACAAAGCAAGCGATTTCGGATTTTGACAAAGATTTACTGAGTCTTTGTAAATTATCATTGGGCAAAAAGATCAAACCGACTGATGATGAAGCGATGTTTATTATAGATAATTATAAATTCCCAGTTGCTTTTCGTGAGCTTCATGATAATGAAGAAGGAAAAGTATCCCGCGCCCACAAAGACCACCCGATTATCCGTAAAATTATTGAAGACGGTTTAAAATTTCAAACAAAGCCAATACCATCATTAGTTTTCGATTTGACAAAACATGACAGTAAAATATCCCAGTTAAGTGGCACAACTGGAAAGGAAGGATTTATTTTTCTTTGGAAATTAAAAATAGCTGGAGTGGAAACAGAAGAAATTTTGGCGCCATTGGTGTTTATTGAAAAAGTAGAAGGCAAGTTTGATGTATTAGATATTGCCATTGCGAATGAATTGCTTGATGTGGAAAATGAAAGTATCGGCAAAACACTTAAAGATTCGCCAATTAAAAAAGAGTTATTGATAAAAACTTGGGAAAAATGGAAGAAACCTGTTATAGAAAGATATCAAAAAAGAAATGAACGGCTTTTTGATAGAGAAATAGAAAGAATAAGCCGATTTTATAATGATTACTCCTTAAGAACTCAAGACAGGATTAAAAAATACGAAAATGAGAAAAAAGAGATTGAGAGAAAAAAGGATAATTCTTCTGATTTTTCAGAACGCGAAAAATATCGCAAGCGAATACAAGATATTGATATACAATTGGGCAGATTGAATATGCAGGTATATAAAGAGCGGGCAGAGGGAGAAAAAAAGCGAGAAAAAGAGCAAAAAGCATTGCGAGATAAATTAGAATTAAAGTTTTATGAAGAAATGATTGCGATGACGCATTTCATTATTCAATAGTATGACAAAAGGAATAAAGCAAAAAAAACAGGATTTGGGAATTTTTTACACTGACCAAAGAATCACGGATTTTGTTTTTGACATTTTGAAAATTTGGAAAGAGAAAGAAGAAAAAGAAACCGGCCGTTGGGAATCACGAAAACATTTTCCATCGGTTATTGATCCGGCCGTTGGCGAGGGGGTTTTTCTTAAAAAAGCCATTGAATCACAATTTACTATACCAACATACATTTGGGGGGTGGATATTGATGATGAGGTTAAAAAAAGATGGGGAAAAATTAATCTTTTAAGATCTTTTGGCTCAAAAGCAGATCTGGACTTTCATTTCTACCATCAGAACGGTCTTTTACCGTTACCAGAGAAAAAAATGTTGCACAAAAAAGGTGGATTGAGAGAATTTGATGCAGTTGTTGGCAATCCGCCCTATGGAGGAATTGGCTTGGGTGAAACAAAGTTATCTGATGATTTAATTTTAAATTTATCAAAATATGAAGTGCTGCCTGAGAAAATAAGAAATTATCTTATAGGGGCAGATAGACAAGGGAGTTTTTTGTCATCAACCGAGAAAGCTAATAAAGTAAGTTCTGAAGTAAAATTAAGACTTAAATCTTTTCCGATAGAAGTATTATTTATTGACAGGTTTATTCAACTGGCAAAACCCGGCGGATGGATTGCGATTATTATACCAGACGGTATTTTAACTAATTCTAATTCCCATTATGTGCGAGAATTTATCAGCGAGAAGGCAAAGGTGGAGGCGATTGTTTCTCTTCCTCGCGACGCTTTCAAAAATGTCGGCACTTCCGCCAAAACAAGCATTTTGTTTTTGCAAAAATATAAAGACCAAGAGAAGAAGCAGAAAGATTATCCGGTCTTTCTTGCTTCAGTCGATTCTCTTGATGAAAAAAACTTTAATTTAGTTAAAGATAATTATAAAAATTATTACAATAAAACTATGAACAAGAAAAATTTAGTTCAAATTACAACAGATGAAAAAGGTCGGGAAATCCTGATGGTGAGGGTGGATAAAACTTTAAAGGAAATGATGGATGCTTGCAAATCTCCGAATTTAGAATGGAGCAGGTTTGATGTAAAGTTTTGGCACAGTAAATATGAAGATATTATTAAAATTATGTCAGCGCACAACAACCTAAAAGGATTTGGTGATTTTATATCATTTTTTAAGCAAGGAGATATTCCTAGGGCAGCCAGAGGAGAAAAAGGTGAAGGTATCACTGTTAATAAAAACAACCGACTTCTTGAAGGCACAAGTATGAATGATACTGGATTTGATCTTGAACAATACCAAGTTGTTTCTGATAAATTCTGGCAAAGAATGAAAGATGCCCGTATTCATAAAGATGACCTTATCTTCACAAGAACCGGTGCCTCACTAGGCCAAAGTGTTGTTATAACCGAAGAACCAAAGAGGGTTTATCTTATAAATGGCGCTTTAGATATTATTCGATTTAATAAAGATATCAATCCGTTTTATGCTGTAGTTTTCCTAATGTCGGAGTTTGGGCGAATGCAAATCGAGCGAATAGAGAATGGCGTTGGCCAGCCAAATTTAAGTGAAGATGAATTATATCAAATTTTGATTCCTGATATGCCAGTATTAATCCAAAAAAACATTGAATCCGAATACAAGAAAATGTCCAAATATCACGACAAAGCGATGTGGGCGAAGAAAGATAATAATGAGACTGAATATAAAAGGAATATAGAAACTGCCGAAAAAATGCTTAGAGATTTAATCGCTAAAACCGAGGCCGTTATTCGCGGCGAAAGGAAAGACGCAATTTAATTTTTATGCCGGAAAAAAGGTCAGAAAATTCTTATATTAACAATGACATCTTGCCGTTTTTGGCAAGTAGTTTTGGTTATCCGATTCATGACGCAGAAAAGGTAAAAATAAACGATGTCCCAATTTTCAGGCCAAGTGGCGGCCGATCCGGCTCTATTGATATTGTTTATTATCACAATGGTGAGCCGGTGCTTTTGGTTGAAGCCAAAACAAAACACAAAAGCCACGAAGCCGCGCTAAAAGAGGCGCTGGCGTATCTCAAAAATTTTCCAATAGACAAGGTTGAATTTTCTCCATCCGGATTGCCGCCTAAAATTTTAGCTACGACCGCAGGAAAAGATATTAAATTTTATAAATGGAGCATAGATTATTCAAAACCAATCCCTGATTTTACCACCGAAGAAATTAAAGTATTGCCATTTGAAGAATTGATTTCATATTATGGTTTGTCCGTAGAATACAGGGCTCGTATTTTGGAGCCGAAAAATTTTAGCATAGATTTTTTTGATGAATTAATCTCTATTTTTAAATACCACAAAAAAGAAGAAAAAATAACAAAAGACGTTGTTAAGGAAGTTGTTTATCAAATTCATAACTATTTATTAAATCCGCAAAAATACACTGGTGATTACCCTTATACCGAATTAGATTTACAAGGTCAAAAGGCTATCCGCGATTTATTCAAGCGATTTGATTTTATTGCTTCGCTTGGCCCTGAAATTGCCAAAGAATTCCGCAAGGTAATTTTACGGTCTTTCCAAGGTGAAGAATTTAACCAGTATCTGACTGAGAAATGTGTTATTGATTTTGTCTTCGGGTTGATTGGTAAATTAAATAAACACACAAAAGTTTTAGATTTTGAGTGTGGGAGTGGAGGATTTTTGGCGACAGCTATTGATCAAAATAATTTGGATTTAGAAAATGTGATGGGAATTGATATTGAGGATTTACCATATATCATCGCTAAAACTTATTTTGCACTTTATTTTAGAAAGACCGATGAAGAATTAAAGGCAATGCCTATAAAGAAAGATAATGGCTTATTTTATCATGGCAAGAGGTGGGATCTGGTTGTTGGCAATCCCGCCGGAAGTAGTAAATATGAACACGGCAATCTTGAAAAAATAAGAGATGAGGGGCTAGAAGATTTGAAAATAAAAAATGCTCGACACGAACGAATACCCAGTGAGTACGAATTATCAATCCAACAAGCGATACAATCTGCTAGAATTAGCGGAAAAATTTGTTTGGTATTGCCAGAAGGAGTGTTTTCAAACTCTCAAGATGAATTTTTGCGAAAATATATTACTAAGCATTGCAATATTCTAGCGATAATTAGTTTGCCTCCGGGATCTTTCAAAAGAGGAACAACCGTGAGCCAACTGAGGCGAGGCGCGCAATCCGCTTCCATGAAAATGTCTATTCTATACGCGGAGAAAATTAGAGAAGTCAAAAAAAGTGAAGGTTTAGAAGTTGATGCAAATCATTTGAATTATCCAATATTTTTAGCACATATTGATAAAGTTGAATCCAGATCGGGTGAGATTGGTGAATGGTTAGAGGAGAGATTAAATCTTGTTTTAGAACAATGGCGGGAATGGCAAAATAAAGCTGAATTAGAAAAAATCGAAAAAGTCATTACCAAGTTTGGTAGAGAAGAAAGAATAAAAAATCGTCAAAAATCATTATTTAGCAAAACCAAGGTCGAAAAAGTAGAAGTTAAAAAGGAGAAACCGAAAAAAGTAAAAAAGGGAAAGTCCGAAACAAAAATCAGCAAATTTTTAGAGGATTTATTAAAATAATAATTAAAAAAATATGAGAAAAGACAACAAAACAATAGGCATTACAATCCGTTTTTTTACCAATGATCTGCCGGGTCGGGTTGGTACTAAAAAAGACCAAATTCCGTTTTGGACTTGCGGTAATGTTCATATTGAAGCAAACAAAACAAAAGGTATAAAACCGCAGGACGAGATGTTTAATTATTTTGATGACATTCCTCGCGCGATTAAGGTTGTATTAAGTAAAAGCAAATTGGTAGCCGTTGAAGATGTAGCTTACAGCACGAGGGCTGAAAAAAGAAGGAATAAAAAATAATCCTATGTCACCCCTCACCTCACTTAACCCACCCCTTCCAACAGCCCGGCAAAAAAGAAGGCCCGCCTCCGCTCCGGCAAGCCGGAGCTACAGTGGACAGGCAAAACCGAGCTAGAAATCCGGGAGGTTGAGGTATAAAAGAAATAAGTATCTCCATCCCTCCCGTGCTCCTGAGCAAAAAATACAAATTTATGGAAAAATTATTTAAGAAGGAAATAAAGTTAAAAACAGAAGGACCGTTTAATTTGGTAGGAAAAAATAATTTATTTGATGTTCCAGAAAACAAATTATCAGGTTTGTATTTACTTACTTTCAAATATAAGGATGGATACTTGGTGGAATATGTTGGAATCACCACCAAAAGAAGTTACGAAATTAGATTCAGGGAGCATATTCACGAGATTCTTTCCGGAGGATACAAATTATATGATTTAGATAAATTAATGAAGGATGAAGATTTTGTGGTCTGGAATGGAAGATTTGGCAAAGAAAAAGGCAAGACCATTGACTTTTTAAATAATTATAAAAAATTTACTTCTTTTATAGAAAAATTGTTAAAAAGTTATAAAATATTTTTTATTCCCACAGATTTAGATCAGAGAACAGTAGAAAGAATTGAAGGTGCTATTTATGAAATTTTTAAAAAAAAGAATGATAAAAAGGTAAGGCAGTTTATTGAAGGAGTAAGATACAAAGCAAGACGAGAAAA
>JAHIMF010000010.1 GCA_018896645.1 Patescibacteria group bacterium
AGCAGGAGGAAAACAACATGCATTTTCAAAAAAGTAACCCTAAAATTCTGGTGATTATTTTTGTGTTTATGATTTCCACGCTGGTTGGAAATTTTTTTGTTTTTAAACCAGTAAAAGCAATGATGATAATCTGGGGAAATATTTATGGCACTATTAGAGAGGCTGAAACCCAAGAACCAATTGAAGGAGCGTCAATAGAACTTTTTAAAGTAGATGCATTAGATGAAGTCTGGGATATGAGAACCTCAAATACTCAAGGCGAATATGCTTTTGAAGGTGATTTCTTTGGTGACTGGCTAATGAAAGTTTCTAAGCCAGGGTATTTAACCCAATCTCAAAATGTAATAGTTAATTCATGGTCATCAGTTACCCTTGATTTTTATCTTGAACCCGAAGCCCAAGAACCGGAAATTGACCCTCTTATTTTACAATACGAACCGATTCTTTATCTCCATCCTGATGAAACTTATCAGCCGATGAATGTTGAGGCCTATGTGGGGCATTGTTCGTTGTGGGATTCGCATGGCGCGGCGGCTGATGAATTATTGAAGGACGAGAGTATACTTAACCCCGTTACTTTGGACGATTTAAACTTTGAAGGGATTGATTCGTCTGGGTATTATTTGCAGTTTGTTGAGGACTTAGCTATTAAATGGCCGGATGCCAAAAAGGCAAGCATAGAGTATGAACAGATGAAAAATAATGGTGAGGTTAAATACGCACGCTATGTAATAAAAATGACTGATAAAGTTGAAGAAACAGGGGAAGAATATATTGTGTTGCAATATTGGTACTTTTATGCTTTTAACGATTGGCAAGAAAAAGGTGGCCTTAACAATCACGAGGGCGATTGGGAGGTTGTAATGATTTTTATAAGCAAAGAAGATGGTCAACCTAAATATATTGCCTATTCATCGCATCATAACAGGGGACGAATAGAAGAACCCTGGCAACTTCAGTATACATCGGTAAGAAAATCGTGGGATAGCTCAGAAGTAGTAAAACAAAATGATCAAGTTATCTCGTTTGTAGGAATTGGCTCACATGCCAATTATCCCAATGATGGAGATAATGGCATACACCCAATCCCTGGTTTTCCCGATGATCGAACATCAACTAATGGACTTCATCTGGACAATACTAATTGGGAATATATCGTCGTGTTTAAAGAAAACGAGTTACCTAAATGGGTAACCGGATATCGAGGTAAGTGGGGTGTTTTTGTGGGAATGTGGGGCTTTAATGGCTGTAACCACCTTTATCCTTCCCAATACAATAGATTTACTGAACCCATTAAATGGGCTGGCGTAGATAAGGTTGGTCAGCAGACAGTATGGGAGACGGGTGTTTATGTTCTCAACTTTATCAAACAAGAAACAGAATTAGTTTTTGATGAAGCGGTTAATATCGGCACCACAATCCTTGTTGACCTTCACGATGAGATAATTCAAATCGGTAAGAATATTAAAGAAATTTCTTTCCTGCCTCATTTCTGGGACATTGAATCAAACTTAGAAAATAATACTTTTAACGCAGAGGCAACCTTTGGTTATGACCCAGAAGAAATAGATATAATGGGGTTGGAAGAAAAATTTTTAGATGCCTTTGGTCTTGACGACCTGCAAAAACTTTGGCAAAAAATTCCATCCGTAATAGATTTAGAAAATAACACCATTAGTTTTAACACCACTCATTTTTCTAGATATGCTATTGGCGTAGAAAAATGGCAGGATATAACCGATGAAGTTCAGGTAATAAAAGATAGAGGTTGGGGAGGACATATTGAGAAAATAATTGAAAAAGGCAAGAAATTTTTAGAGGAGTTTACTGGCTGGGGCAAACAAGATTTGACCAGACGAGTGAGAATTAGAAATAAAAGTGAAGAAGATATCAAAGGTCCCTTAAGATTAGTGATAGATTCAATAGATAAAGAAGGTGTCACTGTTAAAGACCCGGATGGCTATACTTTTGAAGGCAAGCCCTACTTTGATATCAGTGATACTTATCCTCAATGCCGGTTTATTGGTGATGAAAAGGAGATTAAAGAAATCTTGGGCCAAGAAGAGAAAAATTTTAGAAGATATTTTCCTTCGAAGCTCAAAGATAAAATAAAAAAGATTTTTCAAGATAAAGGAATGCCGAGAATAATTTGTGGCAAATTAATTGAGAAAAAACCAGAAATTGCTCCCTATATTGAATATTTCCTGCCGCCAAAAATGATTACTAAAGATCAAATTATTGAGTTTGGGTCTGATTTTGTTTTAGATCAAAAGAAACCACCAAACTTTAATTTTAAAATGGTGGTTTTGAATAAAATTGTTGAGTGGGAATAAATTTCAGATTCCCTAGACGAAAGAACTCGCGAGAATTCCAAAGAATACACTAATGATGAGGACAATAATGACTAATACAGGATAAATAATCTTTACTCTATGTTTATAAAAAGCTTTGTAAAGTAAAAGAGCAAGAAGTAATAAATAAAGAATCCTAAATATAATTAGAATGGCAGGCCATAAAGTAGAGTTAACCCCTGTTATTGCTAAAATGACTACTATAATACCAAGGGGCACAAACCAAAACATTCCTCCAATTAAATCAATGATGGATCGGAGGTCATTTTGAGGTGCCTGATAAAAAAAGAATCCCGTAATAATAATCACGGCTAAAATTGCCATCCCCCAAAACCACCGCCTCCGATACCAGGGGATTTTTTGATTTTTGGCACCATTTTTTTTATCTTGTTTTTTGTCCTCCATAAAAATTATTTTTAAAGGTTAGGTGGTTTTATTATAGCACGAAATCCATTCACCCAGCAATAATCCCGCTATCCAACGGAACAAGAATTACTGGGCTATTATGTTAAACCCCATTAATGGGGTTTGTTATTGTAGCCCTGGAATTTATTCCTGGGCTATTTATGTTCCGGAATTTAAAAATTTTAAGTTTGAGGTGGAGGTTTTAAACAAAGTCGCGGAATAAAAGTGTAAAAAAATCAGGAATTTACCCCATGAAGTAATGCCTTCGGCAATTTTACGGGGTAAAAAAATCCCGTGGTTGATGCCGCGGGATTTTGATGATACCAATTTAACTACTAAAGGCATTTAAAAGAGTAAAACCAAAGGAACTTATAATAATAATAGTTAATAATATCAAGGGATATCTAATTTTTACCTTCTTTCTTTGCAGAGTTTTAAATAGTAAACCAAGGAGAGTAATATAATAAATTACCAAATAAGCTTTTGACAGCTGCGTATAAATAAGTTGATAAAACATCGTAGTACTACCCTTAACTCCAGTGATTATAAATAGACCCGTCGGTAACTGGAAAAAAAATGATGAGATTAAATTCCAAGGCTTGTAGTTAGGATTTATATCTGAAAGATAATCTATGCCAGACCAACACACCAAAACAAACACCACTCCCAGCACCGCTCCCCAAAACCACCTCCGATGGTGCCATTTGATTTTAGATTGGGGGTTATTTTTATTTATAATTTTTTTCTCCTCCATAAAAATTATTTTTAAAGGTTAGGTGGTTTTATTATAGCATTATGCAAAAAAACAAGAAAGCAAGAAAACAGACAAGGTGGGTTATTTCTTTTTCTTATTTTGTCTGACTGAAACGGGCCAATCTGTTATTAAAATTCCTTTGCCTCTTTTGTTGGCCACTACTTTTTGCTTTTCTCGCCATTTAAGCTTCCGCACAATCTCAATCGGCAAAGTTAAACCAATGCTCCTATTTCCTATTCGACTCAGTTTCCTAATGTTTTTATTCTCTATTTTTCGTCTAGCCATAAATTTTAGAAATACTTATTTAAATACCTATTTTAATACTTATCTCTTTTTATTATATCCTTTCAATAAACTCAAGACAAGCAAAAAATCGCTGGCTTGTCTCGCCCGAGAGGCGGAGATGGCGATTTTTAAAATTTTCTTCGCTAAACCTTGAGTTAATTGAAGGGTTTCTCTTTTTCAAATTCTTTCAAAGAAGGCAGCTCCTTGGGCTTCCACCTGTTAGCACCACAAGTCTTATGCGGCTTGCACAGCGCGCAACTGCGTTTTTTCTTTTTGAGTTGTTTGCGCATTAGGTTAAGAATTAGTTGGCTTCCTCATGATAAACAAATATTTAAACCCCCGCAGATAAAAGTTGTATTATACGCAAATCAACCGAGGTAAGTGATAATCTTATTCATGAGGAAAAGGAGCTATGGCTGCCAACCGCCGCCCCAGTGATAAATCACAGGGCTAGATTTTTTTGTTTTGGAAGCCCTGTGAACAGGGCTATATGAGCCCCATTTATGGGGCTTTTTAAAATCTCTCTAGCCCTGGCATTCCAGCCAAAGGTTGGTCAGCCACTAGCTGATATGCCTGGGCGAATGGGGCTTGTGCTG